>JAQWKM010000073.1 GCA_029247845.1 Paracoccaceae bacterium
GGATTAATTTTTAATTATGCGGGGGACAAAAAGGGCAGGTGGCAAAAATTAAGCATATTTCCAAGTATATGTAATTATTTCGATAATTAAAGGTTAATGGTACCGCCTCCCCGGCTCGAACGGGGGACCCCTGGTTCCACAAACCAGTGCTCTAACCAACTGAGCTAAGGCGGCCCTGTCGGCGGTTTAACTTTGCTGGCATACCATTGCAAGTTAAATCCACCGCGGAAGATTGACAAATATTAGATTCGACAATCTTGCCAATACTTGCTTGCGCTTTGATTGCACTCTATTGCTTGCATAAGAGATGGAGCCGTCAGTATGGGTATTAACAAACAATCCGACCTTGAAACAAATCTGCAAATTGGTCCTACTGACCAAGGCATGGTACGTATTTTTGTGGCTGCGGGGGATGCAGAAATCCCAATGGACTTTGATCCTGAAGAGGCAGAGGAAATAGCTCAAGAGCTACAGGCGGCAGCCACCGCGGCGAGATCGCTAAAAACAAAATAGCATCAAATCGTAAATTCACCGTCTCGAAAGTTATGCAATCTTTCGGCAGCTTTGGTCGCAAACTTATGAATAAGAGATTTTCGTCGTGCGGTTGCTACAGGGTGCAACGGACTATCTCTTAGAATGTCTGCATCATAGGCGTCCGCTATAATCAAGCCATTCTCTGCAGGCAAAATTTTGGTAGGAAAATCTTCGTCCACTGCCCAGAAAAACCTATCTGACCATTCCAGATAGTTTTCCCATTTACTGTCTGAATTAAAATCAGCACGCGATGATTTACATTCGATGATCCAAAGCTCGCCCTTTGGTCCCAGCGCCATAATATCAACGCGTAAACCGCGCGTTGGGACAAACTCTTCTAGACTTACATAGCCCAGACTGCGTAGATTTCGTGCAACGCCTCGGGCGATCAACTGTCCCGGCTGAAGGGGTTTTCTGAATTTATTTCCCATCTCTTCAATGTGAATAAAGAGTGAACATGCTTCAAGGCTAAATCGGTAATCAATTTTATAAGATGGTCAAATATCAGATGGCAATGCTTGCTATTTTCTTGTGGACAGCCTAACTCACCTATGACGGGTTCTGTTCTTCTCGTTTACGGTTGCATTCCGGTGGCCTTAAGCAATTCCGAGGGAGCTGGCTCTGTTTGGGTCCTGGCCCAATTACCTGGCGCCCACCTGTACATACAGGTCCTCGGGAATGAGAAAACCCAACGGTTGCTACGGGCCCGTCACTTGTTTACACATTATTCCTCTTAGCATTAAGATCAGCTTACAGGGATGGGGAAAATTTCAAATGTCAAACATTGTCGGACTGTGCGGGTCGCTGCGTAAAGGATCGTTTAATCGCAAATTACTAAATGAAGCTGTGCGTCTCTATGGGCGATGCGATTATGCCGAAATATTATTAGACTTGCCACTTTATAATGGTGACCGTGAGACAGAACAGGGACGCCCTAAAGAGGTTGAAGATCTTGCAGCTGCAATAAAAAGTGCGGACGCAGTGATCGTGACCAGTCCCGAATATAATAAAGGTATTTCCGGCGTTTTGAAAAATGCTCTAGATTGGATCAGCCGTGTTCCAGGGAACGTTTGGAAAGACAAACCTGTAACCATTCTGTCAGCCACCGGTGGCCGCACAGGCGGAGAAACTGCGCAATATATGCTTCGTCATTGCTTAACGCCCTTTGGAGTACGCGTTCTTACGAGCCCTGTGGTTTGTATAGCCTCCGCCAGCGAACAATTTGATCAAAACGATCATTTGCTCTCTGACCGCTACATAAGCTCTGTTGAAAAACTGATGCATAACTTGGCGCAAGAGATTGAATTAAAACAGTTGCACCCTGCTAAGGAGTAAATGGAATGGGATAATCTAAGCTGAGGTCTCTAGGAGTTATTTTTCAATACTTCAGAGGTATATATGCGTGGATTTGATGAAATATTTTTTATTGCAGCTGAGCGCAAGGGCGGCGCTGAAGCGCTGAATGCGCTGATTGATAAACCAAAACCAGCGGTCGAGTTATCGGTTACCCTGAGGATCTCTGGCTTGCCGTATTGACCGAATGGATTTTCCAAGCAGGCTTTAACTGGAAAGTAATCGAGGCTAAGTGGGAGAGTTTTGAAACTGCCTTTGACGGTTTTTATGTTGGTCGCTGCGCGTTTATGGTTGAAGAGAAATTTGATGCCTTGATTGGCAATAAAAAGATTGTCCGTAATGGAGCAAAAATTTCTACTGTACGCGAGAATGCAGCCTTTTTAATGCAGCTGCGCGAACAGGGTGGAGCAGGTCATGTCTTTGGATCATGGCCTTCGCACGATTATAGTTCGCTGATTGGGTTGTTAAAGACTGACGGCGCCCGTCTTGGTGGGGCAACGGCAGGTTTATGGGCAGAGATGGGTTTATACTCTCAGTAGATGTTACTGCGCGTCTTAAGGCAGAAGGTGTGATTGAAAAACCTGCAGGGTCGAAATCCTCCATGCAGGCAAATCAAAGCGCATTTAACGAATGGATGGATCAATCAGGGGGCTCTTTAACCGAGATCAGCCGCGTGCTGGCTATGAGCGTTGGATAATACCGCGTGCTTTGCGGCGTAGATGGCGATTATAAATAATCCGGGCCACCACCTTAACATATAATACGTTTGCGATATGATAAATCACGGGCAATCGTCCGATTTTGGCCAGCAGCCGATAGCGCGGCATTTGTTCCCAAAGGATTAAAAAGGCTTTGGTTCCCGCATATAACTGCCCCTTATGGATCACATGTAGCAACCGCGTTGCCTCATCTTCGGTCACACCCCATTCACTCAAATCAATTTTGTTGAGATCTTCAAAAGCGATCGGCAACTCTTTTTTTTGCGAGTAGGCCTCGTAAGAGCACATTTCTGCATTGCAGATCGGGCAGTCGGCATTGTAAAGCGCACGGGTTAGCATAACGAACTCCTCTGTTATAAAAGTGGGGCTCTGCGGGCCAACAGGCAAGCACCTGCGCGGTTTTGGCGCATCTTTTTGAATGCAAACGCGCATGTGACTTAAAGCCGTCTGGCCCATAAATCGTATTCTCCAGCCTCGTCAACTTTGACTGAGACAACGTCCCCAACATTTAAAGTTTCAAAACCTTCATCAATAAACAGGTTGCCATCGATTTCGGGGGCATCTGCCCATGTTCTACAAGTGGCGCCATCCCCGTCTATATCGTCGACGATGACTTCCAAAGTCTGCCCGACTTTTGCGGCAAGCTTGGCCTCGGAAATTTCTTGGGCTTTGGCCATAAAACGATCCCAACGATCTTGTTTTACATCGTCGGGTACATGATCGGGGAGCGCGTTTGAGCGCGCGCCCTCAACATTTTCGTACTGAAAACAGCCAACCCGATCCAGTTGCGCCTCGTCAAGCCAGTCGAGAAGGACTTGAAATTCTGCTTCTGTCTCGCCTGGATAGCCGACAATAAAAGTCGACCGCAGAGTGATATCGGGGCACATGTTGCGCCAAGCGACAATTTCATCAAGCGTTTTTGCCGCCGCAGCTGGGCGCGCCATGCGGCGCAGGACCGCTGGATCAGCATGCTGAAACGGGATGTCTAGGTAGGGAAGAATAAGCCTCTCACTCATAAGCGGAATAAGTTGGCGTACATGAGGGTATGGATAGACGTAATGCAGACGCACCCATGCTCCTAGCGATCCTAAATCACGAGCTAAATCAGTAATATGGGCGCGGTGCCCCCCCTCGTTGGCATGTTTGATATCTAAACCGTACGCAGAGGTATCTTGTGAAATAACCAGTAATTCTTTCACGCCATTATCTACAAGGCGTTCTGCTTCGCGTATCACAGCGCGGGCAGGGCGGCTGGTAAGACGACCGCGCATATCGGGAATAATACAGAATTTACATTTGTGATTACAGCCTTCAGAAATCTTCAGATAGCTAAAATGGCGCGGTGTCAGTTTTACGCCAGACGTCGGCAAAAGGTCGACAAAGGGATCTGGACTTGGGGGGACTGCTTTATGAACTGCATCCAAGACTTGTTCGTATTGGTGAGGCCCTGTCACAGCGAGAACTTTTGGATGCGCGCCAGTGATGTATTCAGGATCTGCGCCAAGGCATCCAGTGACAATCACCCGCCCGTTTTCTTGCAGCGCCTCACCGATAGCTCCAAGGCTTTCGGCCTTTGCTGTATCCAGAAAACCGCAGGTGTTAACAATTACGGCATCTGCACCGTTGTATTGCGCTGAAATCCCGTACCCTTCGGCCCGCAGTCTGGTGAGGATGCGTTCGCTGTCTACCAGCGCTTTGGGACATCCAAGAGAGACCATGCCAATCGTTGGCTGACCCTTGCTGGTGTCTTCACTTATCCGCGCTGACGCTAGGTCAGGACGAATTGTCGGAGGATTCGCTTTCATAGAGGGCGTATAGCCGAGCTTGAGGCAAGCTGAAAGATGTGCTTTGTTTACATTTCAAAACGAGTTTAAAAAGGGTGCACGTTTTATAATGGGGTGCATTTTCTCAACATTTTGACGAAATCATTCTAATGCACTGAGCAGTGGAATGAAAATTTGTTAGTAACACATGCCATTGCCTTCTATGTTGCAATTATTTCAATTATTTCAATTATTTCAGTTCTTTCAGTTGAGTTCTGGACTGAGGCCTACAATCGAAACGGCTTTGCTGGTCATTTCACGGATTATGCACGATCTTGTTGTCTCAATAACAGCTTTGAAATATGGATCGATGAAAAAGTATACATGATTTTAGTCTCTGAAAACATTGACGAGCTTAACGGATATACGCGTCTACCTTTTGGTGACCCATGTAGCATCGATGCTTGCTCACCTTACGAGATCAACTTTTTTAGGTGCGGTCGCGTCATCAAAAAAGGCATTAGAAGCCATGCTAGCTTAGGCTCTGAAATTGTGTTCGGCCAATGGGTTGTCAAATCCGTTGCTTGCCGTGAATTCACAAACAGTACTACACTTAAATTTTTTTGCGTCTGTGGGTTTAGCTTGCGGGGATGAAAACTTTTGAAACAGGACATATGTCCTAGCTCAATTACCTCTTACCTATCGCACTATTATAGTGACCAAGCCGCTGCCGCTTAGCGGCGCCTGTCGCGCCGCGTATTCATAGGCTGGAATGCAACACCGACATGCGCTTCGCAATAGGGCTTGCCTGATTGTGTGGGCAAGCCGCAAAACCAGAAATCTGGTGTGGCAGGGTCGCCAACAGGCCATTTACATGTCCGTTCGGTCAGCTCTAGAAGGCTAATCTTTTTGGCTTTTTTCTCAATCTCTGAGACTTTTGCCAAAGCTTCTGGGCTAATTTCATTCGCTGATGGTTGTGGAGGAAGCGGCTGGCCAGCTGGGATAATTTGTCGTCTTGCTAGACTTGCACTTGGTTTTGTGTCCTGTTCTTTTGCCACTGGATCCGCTTTTCGTCGCGCAGTTGTTTCGGATTTTGTATCCGGTTTAGCCTGAGCTTCGGTTTTTGCAGCAGCAGTCGCCCGGTTTGATAACCCAAGACGGTGCACTTTGCCAATGACAGCATTTCGCGTGACCCCGCCAAGCTCTTTGGCAATCTGGCTTGCAGACTGTCCTTCTCCCCAAAGCTTCTTTAGCAATTCGACACGTTCGTCAGTCCAGGACATTCGTTTCCCTCACGCAAACAGCGGCCCCTTTAGGCCGCTGATGATAAATTTTCTTTAGAGCTCTATTCTAATCATTGCACAAAGAGTTACAAGGCATCAGCATAGAAGAAAGTAGGAGAAAACATGCAGATTAAGCAAAAAATGGGTGTTCGGCGGTTTGGGCTTGTGAATTGGCTGGGACTTTACACTCTGATTTCTCGAGAAATTCGCAGATTTACCAGTATCTGGCTGCAGACCCTTCTTGCACCATTGGTCACTGCAACGCTTTTGATGATGATTTTCAACATTGCGATCGGGGAACGAAGAGGGGATGTGATGGGCGTTTCCTTTATAATCTTTATTGCGCCGGGTGTCATGATGATGACCGTAATTCAGAATTCTTTTGCTAATTCGTCTTCCTCTTTGATATCGGCTAAAATTCAAGGGAATATTGTTGATACTCTGATGCCACCACTTTCTGGTGGTGAATTGTTAATCGGATATTTGTCTGGCGCGCTGGGACGTGGAGTGCTGATATCGCTTGCGATGATGCTGGGTATGTCCTTGTTCCTGAGTGTAAACATCGCGCATCCCGCCCTCGCGCTTGGCTTTGTCTTACTCGGGTCCATTTTCTTGGGAACATTGGGGATAATGGCTGCTATTTATGCAAATAAGTTTGATCAGATGTCGACGATCACCAATTTCGTTATCACGCCGCTGGCATTTTTATCTGGTAGTTTTTATTCGATTGAAGCACTCCCAGAGAACCTGCGCCAATTGGCCTATTACAATCCTCTTTTTTATCTCATTGACGGCACTCGATATTCAATTTTAGGGATATCTGATTGTAATCCCCTAACAAGTTTTACAGTCGTGACCTGCTCTGTCATTGTCGTTTATCTTTTGGCCTGGCGAATGTTTTCCACAGGCTACCGGCTTAAGTCTTAGCGGCTGGAAAAAGTTGTTGGACAATTCCTGCAAGCAGCAGATAAACCGATGTCAGTGTTAATCCCCAATGGGCCCAGCTTTGCGGGTGGAAATCAACCCAAGCCGCCCATCCGGCAAAAAACACCCATAACAGAGCGATTGGCAAAGAGATAAAGCGCCATCTTTCTGTTCGCACTGGGTGGACAAACTTTAAAGGTAAAAACATTGATACTGCCAATGCCGTGACCAAAGCCATACTGATCCAAAAATTAGGTGATAGCGCAAATAGAACAATTACCAGCATATTCCAACATCCGGGAAAGCCGCTGAAACTATTGTCTTTTGTCTTCATATTGGTGTCGCAAAAATAGACAGCTGAGGCAAAAGTTATAATGATTATGGCTGCCCATCCTGTCCAACCTGGCAAAAGATCTGATTTGAAAAGCGCAAAAGCGGGAATAAAGACATAGGTCAGATAGTCAATGATAAGATCAAGTAAGACACCATCAAAGCGAGGCGCGTTTTGTTTGACGTCATATTTTCTCGCAAGAGGTCCATCAATCCCATCTACTGCAAATGCAACGATGAGCCATAAGAACATGAGGCTCCATTTTTCCTCTGATGCGGCTAGCATTGCTAGCATCGCAAATACTGCGCCAGAGGCAGTGAATAAATGAACGAGAAGCGCTTTTGCTGTAATTTGCATGAACTTCACATGACCTAATTTAGCCTATAATGCAAATTGCTATTGCGCCTTTGGATGCGTTCTTTGATAGACCTCTATCAATCTTGCACTGTCGACTGCCGTATAGGCTTGAGTAGTGGACAAATTACTATGGCCCAATAATTCTTGAATGCTGCGCAAGTCACCGCCTGCATTGAGTAGATGCGTCGCAAAGCTATGGCGCAAAGCATGCGGAGTTACCGAGGCAGGCAGACCAAGTTGAAGCCGGGCACTCGCAGTGACTTTTTGGATTTGTCGTGGGCTTAAAGGTCCCCCGCGAACGCCGCGAAAAAGAGCGCTGTCGCGGGAAATATCATAGGGGCATTGTGCTACATAATCTGCGACGCCATGCGCGGCTATTCTAAGCACTGGGACAATTCTTTCTTTGCCCCCTTTGCCTGAAATTAGAAGAGACTTTCCAAGTGGAATATCTTTGCCTGTCATTGAAAGGGCTTCGGAAATTCGCAAACCGCAACCGTAAAGAAGCGTCAAAACAGCTAAGTCACGTGCAGAGATCCAATTTTGCAAAGATTGCAATTGAACCGTTTCAAGAAGGTCTATTGCAGAGTCTTCTCCTACTGGCCTTGGAAGCTTTGCCTGAAATTTTGGGGCTTTCACGGATAAGACCGCTGTAGAATTTAAGCCTTCACGCTCAGAAAGCCAGCGATAAAAACTTTTCACTGCCGAAAGTTTGCGGGCTAAAGACCTCGATGTTAATTTATGACTACGGGCATGGGCCATCCAAGCGCGCATATCAGATAATGAGACATTTGCCAGAGAAGGCAGTCCTCCAATCTCGCCGTGATGGTTCGCCAAAAAACTGAAGAACTCAAGTAAATCCTGTTTATAGGCCGTGATTGTTTTATCAGAATTATTTTCGACCGAAGCTTTGATTGCAAGCCAGTCTCTCAATGCATCAAGTACTCCCGGAGAGGCTGTTATCATGCGAGCCAGCGCCGCATGGCTCTTTCAAAGAAGCCAGAAAAGAACGTGAGCAGATCCGTCCCTTGTTGCTGTGAAAACTGGCGGGGGTCCTCGGCGCCCAAAAGCAACATGCCGGGCAGTCGCTCCGGCCCAAAGGCGAGTTTCAATGCCGCCTCGGATTGTATCAGCGCCATACTGCTGTCGTAAATTTCGCTTGGACGCTCTGCGACCTCGCGCAAAACAACATCGCGGACAGGCGTGTTGCGTCCCTGTGTCAGATAAGTGTCGATAAATCTGGCAGGAACAATTTTTATAATATCGTTATTACCCAGTTTGGCTTTTAAGAAGGTTGCATCCTTTTTGCGGCTTTCAAATACTAAAGCAATACGATCTACCCGGAGTATTTCACGGACATCTCCCTCAAGATCTGCGATAAATGTCGGGAAATCTAGCGCATCCATAATGCGCAGAATTGCCCTTTGTATTTGACTTGTTCCAGAAAGGTTATCGTAGGCTGCTGCAATTACGCTGCGATGCGTATCTTCAAGACGGTCAAGACGGGTTTCTAAACGATCCATCGCAATCCCTCGGATATCGATGATATTTGCGCCCATGGCCTTTTCATTGGCTTTGATAAGGGCGCGCATCACATCCTGATCATCCAAAATCATACTGGGCTTTGCAATGATCTTGTTGCGCAGATCAATATCACTATCACTTTTATTGCTCATTACAGATGTTTCCCTAAAGCTTGGAATATCCTACCATGCTCAGAGAATTTTCTGACCAGTTTTTTCGATATCTGCTAAAAAGGCCGCCAGACCTTTGTCTGTGAGGGGATGGTTGACCAAAGATTTGATGACATCCGGAGGGGCAGTGATAACATCGGCACCGATGCGCGCGCTGTCAAGAACATGGTTGACCGACCGGATTGAAGCCGCAAGGATCTCTGTTTCAAACCCAAAGTTATCATAGATAATACGAATATCCTCAATAAGACCCATACCATCCAGATTGATATCATCAAGACGACCGATGAAGGGCGAGATAAAGCTCGCCCCTGCTTTTGCCGCAAGAAGCGCCTGATTTGCCGAAAAACAAAGCGTTACATTAACCATTAAGCCGTCACTTCTCAGAGTTTTACAGGCTTTCAAACCGTCCCATGTCAAAGGCACTTTCACAGCAATATTGCTGGCAATCTCGCCTAGTTTGCGTCCCTCTGCGATCATCTTGTCCGATTTGGTTGCAGTGACCTCTGCGCTCACTGGACCGGAAACAATGCTACAGATTTCTTTGGTGACTCCAATGATATCGCGTCCAGACTTTTTGATCAGTGACGGATTTGTTGTAACGCCATCGACCATCCCCAATTCATTCAGTTCGGTGATTTCGCCGATTTCGGCTGTGTCTACGAAAAATTTCATCTATTTGATCCTTTGATGGATTGTCTTAGTCTTAAGAGGGATTTACTCTATGTGCAGGCATTGGAAAACCCCTAAACCCAGAGCAGGCGGTTAAATTGCAGGAATTTTTTAACCAAGGTGAATTTATATCGGTACTGACCACGCAACCGATTGACCGGTTTTTGGACTATAAAGCGCCTGAAGGGGGATGCTTTTTAGGAGCATTTCTCGAGGTTCCGCTTGGACCACGCAAAGTACTGGGCGTGGTCTGGGGACCTGGGCAGGGTAATTTTGATATTACCAAAACTCGCCCGGCTATGCGTGTGCTTGACGCTGCGCCAATGCGGTCAGAATTAAAGAGCTTTTTGCAAAAGGCTGGCGATTATACCCTAACATCAATGACGACAATGCTACGGCTCGCAACGCGCGCGCCTGGTCTCGGGGACCCGCCTTCTATGCGCAGAGTTTATCGGCGTGGGACAAAACCGGTCGTCCAAATGACAAAAGCGCGAGCTAAGGTATTTGACGTGATTAGTGACTATGGCGATTCACTTTTTACGCTCAAAGAACTGTCCGATCTTGCAGAAGTTTCATCTTCGGTTGTCATAGGACTTGCAAAAATAGGCGCTCTGCTCGAGGAACAAACCCCCAGAGATCACCCCTTCGCGACTTTGGATCCGTCCTTGCCTGGAAAGCCTCTGACACAGGCTCAGTCGACGGCCTGCGACACAATTTTGGAATTGCTTCGAAAAGATCGCTTTAGCACAACTTTATTACGCGGCATCACGGGCTCCGGCAAAACCGAAGTTTACCTAGAAGCTGTAGCTGAGTGTATAAGACAAGGCCAGCAGGCATTGGTTCTATTGCCTGAAATTGCGCTGACAGCCGAATTTTTGAAACGTGTTCAAGTACGCTTTGGAACGCTCCCTGCCGAGTGGCATTCAGGCGTTACAATAACAGAGCGACGGCGCATATGGAAAATGGCCGGACAAGGGGGTATCCAGCTTGTTGTCGGCGCGCGCTCTGCTTTGTTTCTTCCATTTCGCTCCCTTGGTTTGATCGTGGTGGATGAGGAACATGATCAATCCTACAAACAGGAAGAGGGAGCGCTTTACCATGCGCGGGATATGGCCGTTTTGCGCGCCTCTGTGGAAGGGGCAAAAGTGGTACTTGCCTCAGCCACACCAAGCCTTGAAAGCTGGAGCAACGCTCAGAGTGGGAAATATCATAAAGTCGAACTGACGGACCGGTTTGGAGAAGCAACACTTCCAGAATTGCGCGCCATTGATATGCGGAGCCAGGAATTGCCTTCGAGCCGCTGGATTTCAGAGCCGTTGCAGGCCGAGATTACCAAGCGGATTGCCACGTCTGAACAATCACTTTTGTTTTTAAACCGTCGAGGTTATGCTCCGATTACGCTATGTCGTGCATGTGGAGATCAACTTGGGTGTTCGGATTGCGATGCGCGACTGGTTGAGCATCGCTTTCAAAAACGCTTGATTTGTCATCAATGCGGTGCGAGCCATCCGATTCCGCAAACATGCCCATCGTGTGGCGCCGAAGATCGCCTTGCTGCGATTGGACCAGGGGTTGAGCGTTTGACAGAGGAGGCGACGGCACTTTTTCCAGATGCGCGAGTAGTTACATTGTCTTCGGATATGTTTGGATCGACACGTGCCTTAAAGCAAGAAATCGAACATATTGCTCAAGGTGATGCTGATATTATTGTTGGAACCCAGCTTGTGGCCAAAGGGCATAATTTCCCACATCTCACTCTTGTTGGTGTGATCGATACGGACATCGGGCTCCAGGGCTCTGATCTGCGTGCGGCTGAACGAACATTTCAGCTTGTGCGACAAGTTGCTGGCCGGGCTGGCCGTGCAGAAAAGCCCGGACTTGCTCTTTTACAAACCCATCAGCCAGAGCATTCTGTTATTTGCGCAATTCTATCGGGCGATGAAGTTGGGTTTTGGAATGCCGAAGCAGATGCGCGCGAAGTTGCCGCAGTGCCCCCTTTCGGACGATTGGCTGGCATCATAATTAGTGCCTCAGACGCTGAGGTCGCGTTTGACCTTGGAAACCACTTAGCGCGTCAAAAAGTGGCTTTGCAAAGAATAGGCGCGCAGGTCTACGGCCCGGCACCGGCCCCAATCGCCCGTGTTCGCGGACGATTTAGGGTGCGTCTTTTAATCAAGGCAGCGAAAACAGCTCCATTGCAAAAAGCAATTTCGGAATGGCTGCGACAAGTGAAGTTACCAAATGATATTCGGCTTTCAGTCGATATCGACCCACAGACCTTTTTATAAAGGGCGGCCAAACTTAATCATCATTTTAAGGTCACGTACTTTATACTCGCCAAAGCGGTCCTAAGCTTATAAGGCAGCTTTATGAGACAGGTTGTACCCTTGGCAGAGGCCGCTAATTTCCCATTTTGGAAAAGACCCGTAACGCTGCTATTCGTAATGGCTGCAGCGATGCCGCTTTCTTTTGCAGTCTGGTCTGCCCTTCTCAACAATTTCGTGGTCGAGGTGATTGGGTTTGATGGGGCGGATATTGGATGGCTGCATACGGTGCGTGAAATTCCGGGGTTTCTGGCCGTTGGCGTTATTGCGATCATTATGTTGATGCACGAACAGATTCTTGGGCTTGTTGCTCTTTTATTGCTTGGTGTGGCAACTGCTGTGACGGCGTGGTTCCCCTCTTTAGCGGGTATTTTAACTGTCACAATGCTCAGCTCGATTGGGTTTCACTATTATGAAACTGTGAACCAGTCGTTGCAACTTCAATGGCTCTCAAAAAAAGAGGCTCCTAAAACAATAGGCCTTATGCTGGCAGCTGGATCCGCAGCGACGCTTGTTGCATACGGGCTTATCGTATTGGGCTGGCGCAGTTTGGATTTGTCATTTAATTTTGTTTACTCTTTTGCTGGCGGGGCAACAGTGTTGATTTCAGTTGTCTGTTTATTGATCTATCCGCGCTTCGGTACACCAACGCCTCAGATCAATAAGATGATTTTTCGCCGGCGCTACTGTCTTTATTATATGCTTCAGTTCATGTCCGGTGCACGTCGCCAGATTTTCATCGTTTTTGCAGGCTTTATGATGGTTGAGCGCTTTGGGTTTGCAGTGCATGACATTACCTCTCTCTTTATTATCAATCTGGTGATGAATATGATCGCCGCGCCCTTATTCGGTCATGCTGTTGGACGGTTTGGCGAGCGGAACGCGCTTATCTTTGAATATTTTGGCCTCGTTTTCGTGTTTCTTGCTTACGGGGGGATTTATTTTTTTGGCTGGGGTGTCGTGTTGGCTGCAGCACTCTATGTTATAGATCATCTGTTTTTTTCTTTGGCCTTAGCGATGAAAACATATTTTCAGAAAATTGCCGACCCTCAGGATATTGCCCCAACGGCGGCAGTGGCGTTTACGATAAACCATATCTCGGCAGTCTTTCTACCAGCTGTTTTAGGTTATGTTTGGCTTGTCTCGCCGGCGTGGGTTTTCTTTTCTGCAGCGATGATGGCTGCAACATCTTTGTGCCTGGCACTTTTAATTCCACGGCATCCTGAGAAAGGCTATGAGACAATTCTGACTGGATTCTTTACCAAGCAAAGTCATGCGCCATGAGCCAGACTGCTGGAAGATTTCTGTCTGGGTCGACCATGGGCCATGTTTTGAGAATGACCCTTTCAGGAACGGCAGGGATCACGTTTTTATTTCTTGTAGATATAGCCAATCTGTTTTGGATATCTAAGCTTGGCGAGACACAGCTCGTCGCGGCCGTCGGTTTTGCTTTTGCAATACAGTATTTTTCGGTTTCTTTTGGTCTTGGACTGATGATTGCATCGACGGCTCTTGTTTCGCGAAGTATTGGGCAAGGGCGGCGTCAAGAAGCAAGACAGCAGGCCAGCTCAACTATGGCTCTTTCCATATTTATTCAGTGCACTGTCGCAGGTTTTTTTCTTTTCTTTTGTGTGGACTTGGTGTCTCTCATAGGAGCAGAAGGCGAAACTGCGGATCTTACAGAGCGCTATTTAAAGTTTACGTTACCCTCTTTGCCTCTTATGGCGATAGGTATGATCGGCAGCGCTATACTTCGCGCTGAGGGCGATGCTTACCGGGCTATGTTTGTAACGCTTGGGTCTGGCTTGGTCGCCATGCTGGTTGATCCCATTCTGATTATTTGGCTCGATCTGCGGCTGGACGGGGCTGGTGTGGCTGTATGGGTTTCTCGGATTTGCATGGCCTCACTTGCGCTTTGGTTTGTGATTGGCAAACATAATCTTTTGGCGCGACCTACGGCCTTGGACATCCGCGCAAACTTAACACCCTTTAGCATGATCGCAGGCCCCACCATTCTGACCCAGTTGGCGACACCCTTTGGGAGTTATCTTCTCACGACAGTTGTCGCAGGCTTTGGCGATAGTGCTGTTGCGGCCTGGGCTTTGATTAACCGACTGACAGTATTGGCGTTTGGCGGTATATTTTCTCTTTCTGGCGCTGTCGGCGGGATTTTTGGTCAAAACTTTGGGGCTCAGAGATATGATCGCTTGCGCAGCACTTACCGAGACGCCGTTATATTCTGCATTGGATATCCAACTATCGTGTGGATCGTTCTTATGCTTGCCAATGATTGGGTTGGGAAGGAATTTGGCCTTGATGTTGAGGGAGTGACGCTGCTTGCAGCCTTTACCCACGTTGGAGCAGCTGCATTTGTCTTTACTGGGATGATGTTCGTCGCAACTGCTGCCTTCAATAATCTGGGCCGACCTATTTATTCTGCAGCGCTGAATTGGACCAGAGAGGGGGTTGTTACCTTTCCTTTAGCTGTTTATTTTGCAGGTGCATTTGCCGCGCCGGGAGTGATTTATGCGCAGGCCATGGTTGCGTTTGTGTTGGGCATTTTGGCAACGGTTTGGGGATTTCGCTTCATCCTTAGGGAGCCGGGCAAACAGCCAATTTCTTCAGATATAAAGCCGATCTAAAACCTTAAGACTTAAAAGTTTGGAGACAGAAATGCCAACGTTTACCGCCCTCACAACGCTTTCGTCAAAGACTTCTGCCGAGGCGCTTGGCTTGGCTATGGAACGCCTTAAGCCGGAACCTACTGGCCTTGGCGTTTTTGAACTTGAAGACGGATCTGGCCTTTGGGAAGTCGGTGGGTATTTTACATCAGCTCCAGATTTGACGGCTTTGGCAGTTCTGGAAGCTGCTTTCGCGGCCAAGCAATTTTCAGTGTCAGAATTGCCTGAAACGGACTGGGTGAGCAAAGTGACAAGAGAATTACAACCCGTCAAAGCTGGTCGCTTTTTCATCTATGGTAGTCATGATGCCGACAAAGTGCCACAAGATCGGATTGGTTTATTGATCGAAGCCGCGATGGCGTTTGGGACTGGTCACCATGGGACCACGCTGGGCTGCCTGAGAGCGCTTGATAGGCTTGCGGTGAATGGATTTCAAGGTCGCAGCGTCATTGATGTGGGATGTGGGACTGCAGTGCTTGCCATGGCTGCAGCAGCGATTTGGCCAGACCCTATCTTGGCAAGTGACGTCGACGAAGTCGCTGTCGATGTGGCACGGGCCAACGTGGCGGCCAACAATCTGTCAGATAAGATCAGATGTTTAGAGGCTGCCGGGTTTGATAACCCCGACCTGAGACAAAGTGCACCGTTCGATTTGGTCTTTGCCAATATTCTCAAAGGACCACTAATTGCTTTGGCACCAGCAATGAGTACACATATGAAGACAGGCGGCTGCGCTATACTGTCTGGACTTTTGATCGAACAAGCCGAAGATGTCCTAGCGTCCTATCATCAGAACGATCTGCACTTAGAAGATCGTGAAGATATTGATGAGTGGTCAACGCTGACGCTTGTCAAAGTTTGATAAAAAAGTTTACATGCCTTGTGCCATGGTACCTGAAAACCAACAAGAAGAAGCCTTGGTTGTTCAATTAATTTACCTGCCAAACGCGATGGTATCAATGTCGCCAAAGCACAAGCCGTTATCGTCAAGCTCACGATCTGTTAGCCGCGATAGGCTTTGTGTCAAACGTACGAGTTTCCATGTTGTAAATTACGACGCAAGAGACGCAAAGACGTGATGTGGTTTGCCAGTCGAACAAACGAATGGATCCATAGTTAGTGCCGGCATTTCGATTATTTATTTAATATTTTAAGGGGGATGTTCTAACGCTTACCTAGGATAGATTTTATAATAAAAAATGACCTTTCTGCATTCCCCATATGATTTTTTGCATGGCTTTAAATAGATTTAAATCTATTTAAATTTTGTATTTATTCTATAATTTAACCCTGCTAAAATATTATATATTAGGGATTGGATTTTCTGATTTTGTTTTAGTTTTACTTTATTTCCGGTTGGCTTTTGTTCACGTTTCGTGCTAAACATTTAAAAGCAAAATAATCAAGGCAGTCAAAATGCGGGTATTGGGCGTAGATCCTGGGTTGAGAAATATGGGCTGGGGAATAATTGACATGCAGGGAAGCCGGATTTCCCATGTTGCGAATGGAACGTGCCATTCAAGTGGGACTGACCTCTCGCAGCGTTTATTATCTCTTTATAACCAACTAACTGAGGTCCTGCTGCACTGGAAGCCAGAGACGGCTGCAGTTGAGCAGACCTTCGTAAATAAAGACGCGGTTGCAACTTTGAAACTGGGGCAAGCGCGCGCTGTTGCTTTGATCGTTCCCGCACAGTTGGGACTTAAAGTAGCCGAATATGCACCGAACAAGGTGAAAAAAACGGTCGTTGGAGTGGGTCATGCTGATAAGACACAGATTGGCCATATGGTGCGTCTGCAACTTCCGGGGGTTACCATCGCGGGGCCGGATGCTGCAGATGCTTTAGCTATTGCACTATGTCATGCTCATCATTCAGGCGCTTCGGACAAGCTTAACGCTGCATTGGCAAGGGCAGGAGCATGATAGGCAAACTTTCAGGTCGTATTGAATATCGTGCGGATGATCATATCTTGTTGGATGTGCGTGGGGTCGGGTATCTGGTATATTGTTCGGATCGTACATTGATGGCATTGCCCAGTGTGGGCGAAGCCGTCTCGCTTTACACTGAGATGGTGGTGCGTGATGATTTGATGCAGTTATTTGGATTTCTGGCGCTGGTGGAAAAAGAATGGCATCGCCTGCTACTTACGGTACAGGGCGTAGGAGCGAAAGCATCGCTGGCAATTCTAGGCGCTCTGGGCCCGGATGGCGTCAGTCGGGCGATTGCTTTGGGGGATTGGAATGCGGTCAAAGCAGCCCGAGGCATTGGCCTAAAAACGGCCCAGCGTGTCGTCAATGAACTTAAGGACAAAGCGCCAAAGGTAATGGCGATGTCTACTGCTGATAAGATCTCAGCACCCACAATATCCGAATTAGATGATGTTATTGAACCAATTGCACCGACGCTGCCAAAGGCAGCTTTCAACCCGGTTTCAAACACCAGTGCGCAAGCAGATGCGATGTCTGCTTTGAGCAATCTAGGGTATGGTCCAGGGGATGCGGCAGCCGCAGTTGTCAAAGCGATGACCGAAGATAATACGCAGGATGCTGCCGCCCTTATTCGGGCGGCTTTGAAACTTTTGGCACCAAAAGGATAGTGGATGAGTGAACCAGATCCCTTGATGCGTCCAGAAGAGATGCTGGAAGATACTGATCGGGCGTTGCGGCCTCAGGCACTCGGCGATTTCGTAGGTCAGGTGGAGGCCCGCGCCAATCTTAACGTCTTCATTCAATCAGCCCGCCAGCGGGGTGCAGCGATGGACCATACTCTTTTTTATGGTCCGCCAGGGCTCGGCAAAACGACACTTGCTCAGATCATCAGTCGTGAGCTTGGTGTGAATTTCAGAATGACATCTGGACCAGTTCTGGCTAAGGCTGGAGATCTCGCGGCTATCTTGACCAATCTCGAAGCCCGAGATGTTTTGTTTATCGACGAAATTCACCGTCTTAATCCTGTGGTAGAGGAAGTCTTGTATCCCGCATTGGAGGATTTCGAGCTTGATTTAGTGATTGGTGAAGGCCCGGCGGCGCGCACTGTCCGAATTGAGCTCCAGCCTTTTACATTGGTGGGCGCGACTACGCGCCTTGGTCTGTTGACGACGCCGCTTCGAGATAGGTTTGGAATTCCAACCCGCCTTCAGTTTTACACTGATGATGAGCTTTTTCAGATCGTGACGCGGAATGCCCACAAGCTTGGCACACCTGCCGATGAGGGTGGCGCTCGCGAGATTGCGCGGCGCGCTCGAGGTACGCCGCGCATTGCCGGTCGGCTTTTGCGCCGTGTCGTAGATTTTGCTGTTGTTGAAGGGGATGGTAAAGTTACAAAGGCTTTGGCCGATCATGCATTGACGCGATTGGCTGTCGATAACCTTGGGCTGGATAGTGCGGATAGGCGTTATTTAACGTTGATTGCTGAGCATTATGGAGGTGGGCCCGTCGGTGTCGAAACGTTAAGTGCGGCCCTGTCTGAAAGCCGTGATGCGCTGGAAGATGTGATTGAGCCTTATCTTTTGCAGCAAGGCCTAGTGCAACGCACACCAAGAGGGCGCATGTTAGGTCAGCGTGGGTGGAACCATTTGGGGATGCGGGCTCCCAAAAGTGAGACTGACCTTTTCAATTAAATCAATTATTGGTAAAGTGCGCCGCCCGGTTTGATCCAATCCAAACAGATCTGGGGAAACAGCATTGCCGATTAAACTGTTTCATTCCGGGCGGGCATTAATGAAAACGGCACATTTTACAAATATTTAGGGAAAATCAGATATTTAACACTTTTTGTTTAATTTTAGAATTGTAATTGGCGGGACGCCAACAATTGTGTTGGTATCTCTCCCCTTTTCAGTATTACAAAATATTGATATGAGCGGCTCATATTCACACTTTTATCTTACTATAACAATTAGGAGGCTCAATGAGCCCGGAAGAAATTGAAGCATATTTTACGCGGAACGATAAAACATTCGCTTTTGCGAGGTGGGGACGTCCGATAGCTCCAATTGTATTTGGAGTTGAGGATGAAACACTGGGCCTCGTCAAAGCTGCAATTAACGCTGTAACAACTCTTGCAAACCACTCAACTTCTGAAACTGACCCAGAGCTTGGCAGTAACTTGATGTTTTTCTTTTTTCGAGATTGGAAAGAGCTACACGATGTCCCCAAGCTTGACCATATTTTGCCCGAACTCAGCCCACTGACCCTAAAGCTCGAAAAAGGCCAAGCAAACCAATATCGGTTTTTTCGCTTTGATGAGGCTGGTGGGATAAAGGCATGCTTTATTTTTATACGCATGGATGAGCATTTAAATGCTGTTTCGGGTAAGACACTGTGCCTATCCCAAATTGTGCAATCAATCCTTTTATGGTCGGATGTCACGTTTCAGGATGCATCTCCTTTGGCAATATTACCAAACGGCGAGACGATATTGCGGCCAGAAATTGGTGCACTTATCCGCGCGGCATACGATCCTGCACTTGCAGTATATTCAAATCAGCCCTCCCATGCCCTGCGCCTGTTTGCTCGGATGCAAACCCAAATAGCGCTTTGAAGATGCAACAACATGTTTTTCCACTTCGAGTCTATTACGAAGATACAGATCTTGCTGGGATTGTTTATTATGCGAATTATCTCAAATTCATCGAACGGGCGAGAACCGAATGGGTTCGCAGTCTTGGTGTGGATCAAACTGCGCTCAAAACGGATCATGGGGTCGTTTTTGCTGTGCGTCATATCACAGCTGATTACATCAGACCTGCGCGATTTGATGAGGCTTTAGAGGTCGTAACAAAGCTAAAGACCTTGTCAGCTGCCCGCTTGGTTCTTGGACAGGATGTTTGCCGGGACGGTGTAATTTTATTCAAGTCGAGCGTGACCCTTGTGGCACTTTCAAGTGGTGGACGGCCAGTTAGGTTGCCGGCGGAATTTCGCCTTAATGAGCGTTAGGATTCCCTAACAGAGGTTTCAAGCAATTATATTCAGGCTAGTGCCTTGGTTTTGGTATTAATCTACTGTAGTTTCTCATCAAAACCACAGGCAATGGCTAGCTGAAGGGCAGTGAAATGGAAACAGAAGCGCTGGCATTGGCCCAAGAGATGGACTTTTCTTTTTGGGCCCTTTTCTCTCGGGCCACGCTGACGGTGAAGTTGGTGATTATAATCTTGATCGGATCCTCATTTTGGGCGTGGTCAATTATCGTTCAAAGGATGATTGTTTATCGGCGGGCAAAAACTGAGGCACGACGCTTTGATCGGGCTTTTTGGTCGGGACAGCCGTTGGATGAATTGTTCGATAAAATTGGCATCCACCCCAAGGGCCGATCTCAAAAGATTTTTGCGGCCGGTATGGTCGAGTGGGATAGAAGTCACCGTTCGGATGGAAAATTGATGGCAGGTGTCCAGTCTCGGATTGAGCGATCAATGAATGTTGCTGTAACCCGTGAGGCAGAGTCTTTGCAGTCTGGCTTGTCCGTTCTCGCGACGGTTGGCTCTACTGCGCCGTTTATTGGACTATTTGGCACGGTTTGGGGAATTATGAATGCCTTTATAGAAATTGCTAAGCAGCAAAATACAAATTTAGCGGTGGTTGCGCCCGGTATCGCCGAGGCTCTTTTAGCTACTGGCTTGGGCCTTTTAGCGGCTATTCCCGCAGTTATTTTCTATAATAAACTGAGCGCCGACAGTGAGCGCATTATAGCAGGGTACGAGAGTTTTGCCGATGAGTTTGCGACAATTTTAAGCCGACAGTTGGACAGCTGATATGGGGGCTGGTCTGGCAAAGCAGTCCTCGATACGCGGTCGCGGTCAAAGGCGTCGCAGTCAACCCATGGCTGAGATTAATGTGACCCCGTTTGTCGATGTCATGCTCGTCTTATTGATCGTCTTTATGGTCGCAGCGCCAATGCTAACGGTTGGTGTGCCCGTAAAACTTCCAAAAACGGCGGCCAACGCGCTGCCGATGGAGAAAGAAGAGCCGCTAACTGTCACAATAACGGCTGAGGGTAGAGTGCTGATACAGAAGACCGAAACGTCTGCTGATCAACTTGTCAACAAACTTCAAGCTATCGCTCAAGAGCGCGATAGTGACCGAATATTTTTGCGTGCTGATGGATCAATACCTTACGAATCTGTTGTTCAGGTAATGGGAGCTTTAAATAAAGGCGGATTTTCCAATATATCTCTTGTTACAGATGTTGGAGGTCCGGCAATGGCCCAAACGGACGGTTGAGCCGAAAATATGCATATTGGTCACTACATATCAGGTCTTGCTCATTCTGGTTTCCTTTTTTGGGCCATTCTGGGTAGTCTATTTCAGTCTAATGATCCACCACCCATAGATATGGTAAACGTCTCAGTCGTAAGCACGGCCGAATATGCGGCTATCATTATGCCTGACGTACCTCCAGATGCGGAGTTATCGCTTGATGATATGCTGATGCCGTCTTTGGATGCCGAAGCGTTACCCGATCAGCCAACTACAGAAGAAGGTGTGGACAAACTGTCTGATCCTGACCGAATAGACAGGTCTTCAAACCCAGATGATATTCCTGAAACGCCTGATCATTTAATGGTGCCGACGCCTCAGCTTGACGATAAGCTGCCAGCTATGGATACGCCGTCTTCCGATACGCTGGCTTTGCTGCAATCATCGGATAAATTTGAAGCACCTCAGAAAGCGGATCGTATAGCGCCCATGGCGGTTGCACCATCTGCGCCGGATATTCAGATTGATGAACAAGTCCAAAAAGCAACTTTACCCTCAGAGATTGTAAAGCCGCCCGAACAGCCCAAACCAGAGCAAGTTCCAGAGCCAAAAGAAACGGTGGAACTAGAAGCTGCCAACGTAATTACGCCGGAAGTCCCGAAAGACCTACCCACAGCACCAAAAATATCTCTTCGGCCCAAGGCCAGACCTGCACCCCAGCCAGAACTAAAGCCTGTTGTGAAGCCTGAGCCGGAAAATAATACTCAGGATTCGATCAATGCGGCTGTGCAAACTGCGCTTAAAAACAATACCAATGCAGCACAAACAAAGAAAGCTCCATCCGGTCGTCCGATGACTGATTCAGAAAAAGATAGCTTGCGTTTGTCAGTCGAAAAGTGCTGGAATGTCAACGTTGGAAGCCCAGCGGCCAATGTAACTGTGACAGTTTCTATTTCTATGAACCCTGACGGCAGTGTTATTTCAAATTCTCTAGGTCTAAAAGATAGTCAGGGTGGTTCTGATGATGCCGTTCAAGCTGCTTTTCAGGCTGCAAGGCGGGCTATTTTACGATGTCAGGGAAAAAGTTACGATTTACCCAAAGAAAAATACGACCATTGGCGAGAAATCGAATTTACATTTGATCCTAAAAAAATGAGAATAAAATAATGAAACGTATAATAAGTTTAACCATTGTACTGTTATTAGCGACCCGCTTGGGTGCGGAGCCTCTTAGAATTACAATAACTGATGGTGTTATTGAGCCCTTGCCTTTTGCTGCTCCTCCTTTCGTGGCCGAAACCTCTGGTGGGCAGCAATACGCCGAGAAAATCTCGCAATTGGTTGCTCAAGATCTGAGTGGCACAGGATTATTCCGCGAAATTCCGCGGCAAGCGCATATATCAAACATAACTAGCTTTGCCTCTCCAGTACAGTTTTCCGATTGGAAAGCTATTAACGCCCAGGCACTTGTGATTGGGGCAGTTAGTACTTCTTTAAATGGGAATGTTACTGTTAAGGTAAGAATATTTGATGTTTTTGCAGGTCAAACACTCGGCGATGAAGCAGGTTATAAACTTGTGGGTAAAGTTGCGGGCTGGCGTAAGATTGGCCACAAGGTTTCGGATATTATTTATAGTCATCTTACTGGCGAGAGCGGTTATTTTGATAGTCGAATAGTTTTTGTATCGGAAGGTGGCCGAAAAGGGGCTCGAAAAAAACGTCTGGCTATTATGGATTATGATGGGGCTAATTTGCGTTATCTGACCGATAGTTCATCTAGTTCGTCAATTGTAATTGCACCCCGGTTCTCTCCAACCGGAGATAGAGTGCTTTTTACGAGTTATAAAACTGGGTTTCCTCAAATTTATCTGCTCGACGTCGGTTCGCGTCGCTCTCGGCCAATCCAGAATTCACAAGGGACAATGACTTTTTCCCCCCGTTTTTCGCCAGATGGTAATTCGGTTGTTTATTCCCGCGAACAAGGGGGCAACTCTGACATTTACCTATTCAGTCTCAAGACTGAGCGAAATCGACGACTGACGCGCTCTCCTGCGATCGATACTGCGCCAAGTTTTTCACCAGACGGGTCACAGATCGTGTTTGAAAGTGACCGTTCCGGTAACCAGCAACTTTATGTCATGTCGGCAAGTGGTGGCGCTCCAAAACGGATAAGCTTTAAACAGGGCCGCTATGGAACCCCGGTCTGGTCTCCGAGGGGCGACATGATCGCCTTTACCAAACAAAACAGAGGTCGCTTCCACATTGGGGTGATGCGCGTGGATGGTAGGGAAGAACGCTTGCTGACGGCTTCGTTTCTGGATGAGGGTCCAACCTGGTCTCCTAATGGCCGTGTCATAGCTTTCACACGCGAAACACAAGGTACAAATGGAACCTCACATCTATATTCTGTTGATGTTTCTGGGCGTAACTTACGCGCCATTCCAACGCCGGATGGTGCTTCAGACGCCGCTTGGTCTCCACTAAACCCCTGATACTGCCTTGCAAGAAGATGAAGAGTTTCAAACAATAGCCAACTGTGCTAAAGGCAAACAAGATAACAGGAAATGAAATAATGAAACAGATTTTTCGGATGGTTCTTGTAGCTTCACTTGTGATTACGAGTGCGTGTACGAACACAGGCAGCGGATTTTTTGGTAACGAAAATGGAACTGGTGGACTTGGCGGAACCGGAAGTGCAGCTGAAGGATCGGCGGCAGAATTCCAAAGTGCTGTTGGCGACCGAGTTTTTTTTGAAATGGATCAGTCCACTTTGAATTCTGACGCAAAGACGCTTCTAAGCAGTCAGGCGCAGTGGTTGATTTCTAACAGTGATTATAATGTCGTGCTAGAAGGCCATGCTGACGAACAAGGTACTCGCGAGTATAACCTAGCACTTGGTGCGCGACGCGCAAATTCCGTAAAAGAGTACTTAGTCTCTTTGGGGGTCTCGGGCGATAGGCTTCAGACTGTCAGCTATGGCAAAGAACGGCCGATTGAAATTTGCAGTGCTGAAAGTTGCTATTCGCAAAACCGACGTGCTGTTAGTGTTTTGGATAATTTAGGATTCTAGAAGGTGATTGCAATGAGGTGGCTGATATTTGTGGCACTCTTGGGACTTTTTCCCTTTTCAGGTGTGGCGCAAGATCGTGAACAGACGCTTGCAGATATCCGGCAAGACTTGTCGTATCTTTTTGTCGAAATAAAGCGCGTCAAAAGAGAGCTTTCAACGACACAATCCCCTTCTGGAATTGTTGCCGGGCAAAGTGTTGTCGAACGTGTGGATGCCATCGAAGCTGAATTACAAAGATTAACTGGCGCAACAGAGAAATTAGAATTTCGAGTTTCGCGCGTCATATCCGACGGCACAAACCGAATTGGCGATCTTGAATTTCGCTTGGTCGAATTGGAGGGTGGGGATTTAAGTGCTTTGGGGGAAACCACCACGCTTGGCGGTTTAATTGAAGATCCCAAACCAGAGCCTGCTCAATCACCCAAAATTGAGCTTGCTGTTGGCGAGGAAGCTGATTTTGCTCTGGCGGAGGCTGCACTGGAAGAACAGCGCTACAATGATGCGGCCGAAATGTTCAGCAGGTTTGGCACGACTTACCCAGCTAGCCCACTTGTTGCAAAAGCCTATCTTTTGCGCGGTAAGTCTCTTGAAGCGACCCAGGACTATAAAGCAAGCGCACGGGCCTACCTTGAGAGTTTTAGCAATTATCCCAATGCAGATGTTGCTCCTGAGGCTCTTATATTGCTTGGAAAAGCGCTTGTAAGTGCGGGCAAGCTCGAAGCTGGATGTCAGACGCTTTCGCAGGTCGAGATACGCTTTCCGGACTCTTCTTTTGCTATAGATGCGCAAAAGGAAATGCAGACACTTCAGTGCTTTTGACCAACGAGTCCTACCTAACCGACGCATTTGGTGCGACGCTTTCGAATATATGGCCAAAAGGGCATAAATCTCATCTTTTATTAGCAGTGTCCGGTGGTGGCGATAGTATGGCTATGCTGCATCTGGCGTCTTGTTGGGCAAGGAAAAATAATTTTGACTGCTCAGTGATTACAATTGATCATGGCTTGCGCGACGAAAGTGCAGCTGAGGCAGAGTTTGTTAGCAGCGTGGCTGGCGGGCTTGGTTTGAGCCATCAAACGGTCAAGTGGAGTGGCTGGGATGGACGTGGAAATACTCAAATGCAAGCGCGTGAGGGCCGATATAAGCTTATTGAGAAGCACCGGGGTGAGCGTTCAGTGATCTTGACGGCGCACACGCTTGAAGATCAAGCTGAGACATTTTTACTTCGATTAAAACGGGGCTCCGGCGTGGATGGGTTGGCGTCGATATTGCCCAAGCGCTACGTGGCATCCCAGAAATCGGGATATTGGCTCTTGCGTCCTTTCTTGGACGTCTCACGAGAGGCTTTGAGATCATTTTTGCGCGCTGAAGACCACAAATGGGTTGAAGATCCATCTAATGATGACGAAAGCTATGAGCGCATTGAGATACGCAAAAGCATGGGCGAGCTTACGAATATTGGTATCACTCAGAATATACTGGCGAAAACGGCCTCGCATCTGGCGCGTGCGCGCAGTGCCCTCGATTCGCAAGTGAATGATTTCGCAGGCTCGGCGGTCACAAAGGATCACGGCGATCTGTTAATCGACCGACACGGTTTTGTAATGTTGCATAAAGAGATACAATATCGACTGTTTTCAAAAGCCTTAAACTGGGTCGCATCCCAAACCTATAAGCCGCGGTTTGGCTCGCTGGAACGCGCATTGGAAAATGTGTTGTCTGGACGTGCACAAACGCTGCATGGTTGCTTTATTTACACCAAGAAGGCACATATCCGGATAACCCGAGAATTCAATGCTATCGCAGACACGCGGGTCTCTTTTGATCTGGGTTGTATCTGGGACAAAAGATGGTGTTTTGTGCCCAAGCGGGGCGTTGTTCCTGCTCAGGATTGGATCGTCAGAGCCCTTGGTCTGGAGGGAGCAAAATGGGTGAAAGCTAATTCAGACATAAATGTGCCATTTAATTCTCTTCGGGCGCATCCGGGGGTCTTTGACAGCAAAGGTGTGGTTTGTGCTCCGAACATGGTCGAAAATCTGCTTGTGGATGCGACTTTTTGTACTAAACTAACAATGGACTGTGTCTTGTCCTATTGAAGGTTCAAGATTTATAGCTATTTAATAAACAACATAAAAAATAGCGGTTCAGACCGCAGCTTAGGAGACGTGCCTTGGGCAACAACCGTAATATCGCTTTCTGGTTTATTTTATTTTTAGTAGTCGT
>JAQWKM010000086.1 GCA_029247845.1 Paracoccaceae bacterium
AACGACACCCTCGGCGACCCAGTCACATCTGTTAATACCTGCAAAAATATTGACCAAAACCGCTTGTACTTTTTGATCTGATAGAACCAGTCGAAATGCTTTTGCTACGCGTTCGGGCGTAGCTCCTCCTCCAATATCTAAGAAGTTCGCAGGCTCTCCACCAGAAAGTTTAATGGTATCCATTGTTGCCATCGCAAGACCAGCGCCGTTGACAATACACCCAATGTTGCCTTCCAAACCAACATAAGAAAGACCTCTATCAGCAGCGCGGCTCTCCCGCGGGTCCTCCTGGCTTTTATCGCGCAACTCGGAAATATTTGGGTGCCGGAAAAGAGCGTTGTCGTCAAACGTCATTTTTGCATCTAAAGCAATGATGCGATCGTCTTTGGTTGTCACCAAAGGATTGATCTCCACCATAGTCGCATCCAGATCTCGAAATGCCCGATAGCATCCTTTCAAAGTGCGCACCATTTGCTGCACCATTTTGTCCTCGATCCCGAGATCAAAAGCGATCTCACGGGCCTGGAAGTCCTGCAACCCTACAGCGGGTTCAACCGTCGACCGAACAATACTTTCTGGCTTTTCCATCGAGATATCTTCGATTTCCATTCCACCTTCGCTGCTGGCCACGATCATCACACGCTGTGTTGATCGGTCCAGTACAAAACCTAAATAAATCTCTCTTACAATCGGCACCCCAGCTTCTATGTAAACCCGGTAAATACCTTTTCCTTGAGGTCCGGTTTGGTGCGTAACCAGCTTTTTACCAAACAGATCTTCGCAAGCCACTTGAATTTCCTGATCACTGGAGCACAACTGAACTCCACCCGCTTTGCCACGGCCCCCAGCATGAACCTGAGCTTTTACCACCCATTTATTCCCTCCCATTTCACGCGCGCGATACGTGGCTTGTTCAGGGCTGTAAGCAAGCGCACCTGGCGCGGTTTCTACGCCAAATTTAGACAATAAATCCTTAGCTTGATATTCATGGATGTCCATTCGTTACCTCTCAAACTAACTTATTCAGCCGCAATAGCGAGTTTTGGAGTGTTATGGCGATAAAATTCTTCAGCGGCGGCTACACCGGACCCTGCCTGGATATCAATTCCGACATCTCGCATGGACATTTCTGCACCAGCAAGAGCACTCATAAGCATCAGTTCGTTCAAATCACCTAAATGCCCAATCCGAAACACTTTGCCCGCAACGACCGATAAACCAGCGCCAAGGCTAAGCCCATAACGGGAATAGGCTCGCTTAATGACATCATTTGCATCCTTTCCTTCGGGCACCATAATAGCTGTTACGGTATCTGAATACCATTCTGGCCCCTTGGCACAGAGCTCAAGTCCCCATGCTGCGACAGCTCGCCTTACCCCCTCGGCCAAAAAATTATGGCGAGCAAAAATATTATCAAGCCCCTCTTCCAACATCACATCGAGTGAAGCGCGCAACCCGCGCAACAGCGTCATGGGCGGCGTGTAAGGGAAATATCCTGTTGCGTTTGTTGCCATCATGTCTTCAAAATCAAAATAACAGCGATGCAGCGTCGCCGACTTTGAAGCTTCAAGGGCTTTTTGACTAGCAGCCATGATTGCCAGTCCAGCAGGAAGCATAAAACCTTTCTGAGATCCAGAAACAGCCAAATCAACGCCCCAATCGTCCATGCGAAAATCTACGGAGCCAATTGAGCTTACGCCATCAACGTAGAGCAGAGCTGGGTGAGAAGAGGCATCCATAGCCTTACGCAATGCGTTGATATTAGACTGCACACCAGTTGCGGTCTCGTTTTGCGTAGCCAAGACAGCTTTGATTTCATGGTTGGTGTCAGCTTTCAAGATTGCCCCAAAAATGTCAGCCGGAACACCAGTACCCCACTCACATTCTAAAATCTGCACGTCCAGCCCGAGACGTTGACAAAGGTCTATCCAGAGGTGTGAAAACTGTCCAAACCGAGCCGCGAGAACTTTGTCACCCGCGTTGAGCGTATTCGTAATCGCGGCCTCCCATCCACCTGTACCCGTGGCTGGAAAAATAAAAACCTGACCTGTTTCAGTTCTGAACACTTTCTTCAAATCTGCAAAAAGTGGGAGTATAAATGCTGGAAGATCTGGTGCGCGGTGGTCCTCCATCGGAACGTCAATTGCACGTCGAACGGTCTCTGGCATGTTTGTAGGACCCGGTACGAAAAGACTTTTCACTCCAGCCATTGTTTTCTCCTTTTAAGGGGCACACGCCCACAATTTAATTATTTTAGCCACAATAAAATTATTTCGACAATACGCACAACATCAGTTACTACAGTTATAGGTAACTAAAAGAGTAGTTTTTTACCTACCTGTTTAGGTAAATTGAATTGTTAGCGCTAAATTTACTGCCTATTGGGATAGTTTTATGAGTAAGCCTGAAAATATAAAGACAAATATTATGCTGGCGGACAGCAATCCACTGGTTTTGACGGCTATGTCGGAAATTTTTGAACGCGACGCACGATTTTCACTAGTCGCAACCAGTTCGACTGCCGAAGGATTTTTGGGTATGGCTATGCGCATTACAGTTGATATTGGTGTTATTGACTGGAATTTGCCAGCTCTGGGGGGTGCTAAACTTATTGAAGTTTTGCGGGAGCAAGACACTGCACCACGCATTGTCGTTTACGGAGATATGAGCAAAGATTTACCGCGGATCACAATGTCGGCTGGTGCTGCAGCCTTTGCATCGCGATCTGATGATGTGGATGGATTACTCCGCACCTGTGCGGACGTCGCACAGGGCAAAATGGTATTTCCATTTCTGGACGTCAGACAATTACAAAAAGACCCGATTCAACAACTCTCAAGACGCGAACGCGCAATATTGGAAGCTTTGTCTAAGGGATTGACCAATCGGGAGCTTTCTTTAGAACTTGGTATCTCGATAAATACAGTAAAATTTCACCTCTCAAATCTCTATGAAAAACTATCTGTTAGAAACCGTACACAGGCGATTGCATATTTTTACTCCAACAAGCACCCGAGCAAAGATAGCGAATTTGAAAACCCAAGATAGCATAACACCAGTGTGATTTAATTTCTTGACAAGGGCAGAAAACGCATCTTTGTTCCAACAGCGTTCAGCCGGGGCACAGAAAAGGAACTTTGAAGATGAGTTTTCATACAGTAGAGCAAGCAGTAGGACGATTAAACCGGAGCGAATTAGCAGTCCCGGGTAGTCAACCCGAAATGTTTGAAAAGGCGGCAAAATTAGACGTTGACGTAGTATTTCTGGACCTTGAAGATGCAGTTGCCCCTGATGAAAAAGAACAGGCAAGAAAGAACATCATCAAAGCCTTAAATGAAATAGATTGGGGCAAGAAATCGATGTCAGTTCGAATCAACGGATTGGACACACACTACATGTACCGAGATGTTGTTGACGTGGTGGAACAGGCTGGAGAACGGCTTGACATGATCATGCTGCCGAAAGTGGGAACAGCTGCGGATGTGTATGCAGTCGACATGATGGTGACCCAAATAGAAGATGCAAAAGGGTTTAAAAAACGCATTGGTTTTGAACATATAATCGAGACGGCTTTGGGAATGCAAAACGTGCATGAAATCGCAGCAGCCTCTAAAAGAAACGAGAGCCTTCATTTTGGCGTTGCAGATTATGCAGCGTCCACTCGGGCCCGTACGACATCTATTGGCGGTGCAAATGCTGATTACGCCGTTTTGACAGGTTCGGGCGAGGACGAAAACCGGGAAGTTCACTGGGGTGATATGTGGCACTATGCAATTGCGCGTATGGTCGTTGCGGCTAGAGCAAATGGGTTACGGCCACTAGACGGCCCATTCGGCGACTTCTCTGACCCAGAAGGTTACCGCGCAGCGGCAAAACGCGCTGCCGTATTAGGTTGCGAAGGCAAGTGGGCGATACATCCCAGCCAAGTCGCTCTTGCAAATGAGGTAATGAGCCCCTCTGCAGCTGACGTTGATCGCGCTGAGCGTATCATCAAAGCGATGTCAGACGCAGAGGCCGCAGGGAAAGGGGCGGTTTCTCTAGACGGACGCTTAATTGACTATGCATCTATCCGCCAAGCAGAAGTTATGGTGCAAAAAGTAAAGCAAATCGCAAACGCATGACAAATGAGATGCTGCGTGCAACTGCAAAATCACTATTTCACGCAGGATTGCGCGCAGCTGACCCTACTTTAGCAGTTCGACGAGAGTTGAACGAAAATCCTCTGCCCAAACTGGGTGTCGGAACTCTATTTTTTGTTGCCGTCGGCAAAGCTGCCTGCGCAATGATCCAAGAGGCACTACGACACACTCCAAAAGGAAACAGGATTAATGCTGTAGCCGTAACTAATTATGAAAATGCTTGCGAAATAGACGGGTGCAAAGTACTTGCCGCAGGCCATCCGCTTCCCGATGAAAATGGCGTAAAAGCAGCTCAACATGTTGCGGACCTTTTAAGACAAGCAAACGCACATGATCACGTCGTGGCAATGATTTCTGGCGGTGGATCCGCTCTTCTTCCAGCCCCAGTCCAAGGGGTATCGCTTGATGACAAAGTGATGACCAGTCATATTTTGCTGAACAATGGTTACAACATCACCGAAATGAATATGATCCGCCAGCAGCTTTCTTCGTTAAAGGGCGGCGGAATGCTACAGCTGGCACAACCGGCAAGCCTTCGAGGACTTATTATTTCCGATGTGATCGGTGATGATTTGCGAACAATTGCCAGCGGCCCAACCGTCGCACCGATTGGGAATACCAAAACGGCTAGAGACCTTATTAACCGACGAGGACATTGGAATCTGTTGCCTAGTGCAGTGCAAGCCCAGCTAAGCGGAGACACTAGTCAGGATTTTGACAAGGTACTGCCAGAAGTTAGAAACACACTTATTTGCTCCAACCGATACAGCCTTAACGCCATAAAAGCAGCTATAACTGATCATGAGGCTCTCATTATTGACGATGCTTTGGATGGCGATGTCTCAGAAGCTGTCGTAAAAATCAGTGCACAAATTCGCGCCCATATCTTATCAAAACCGCTCTGTATGATATGGGGTGGTGAAACTACAGTCACTATTAAGGGAAAGGGCAAAGGCGGCCGCAATCAGGAGCTTGCACTAAGGCTCGCAGACGCGTTAGAAGATCTGAAGGGGGA
>JAQWKM010000101.1 GCA_029247845.1 Paracoccaceae bacterium
CAGCTCTTAAAGAAATGGGCTTGATGGAATAAACGATCTAAAATATTTCTGATCGGCGGTGTAGCCAATTTTGGAAGCCGTCGATCAGTATAAAAGGACTGAATAATATGCGCCCATTTATTGTTCCTGGAATCATCGCACTTTTTTCAGTGATAATCATTTACCTTGCTCTGCAGTTGAAGTTATCGCCACCAATGATTGTCGGTGATAGCATGCAGCCACGTTCATTTCCCATTTTTCTTATGTTTATTAATTTAATTCTTGTGGTGATACTAATTTGGCAAATCTCAAAATCACCACCGAAACCGATTGAAGTTGAAGGTCCCACGACTTGGATAAGCGTTGGTTCGTTCGGACTCTTTTATGTGATTACCGTAAATTTAGATTTTTTCATTGCAATATCTGCAGTGATGTTTTTGCTATGCTACTCGTGGGGCGAACGACGTTTTCATGTAGCTGGACTAGTTGCCATTAGCGTTCCACTTTCAATATTCCTATTGTTTGACGAAGTTTTAAAAATTAGGTTTCCTCGCGGTTTGATCACGAATTGGTATTACGGGTAAGGATGGTTCATTATGTATGAAGCAGTTTCAGCTATGGGTTCGGTAATGCTTGATCCATATCTCTTGATGTTGATCGCCTGTATGACTGTTCTTGGTATCGTAATTGGAGTTTTGCCTGGGCTAGGCGCTACGACTGGAGCAGCCCTTCTTCTGCCTTTTACTCTAACCATGACACCAGTCCATGCGATTGCAGTGCTTGCCACAATATATGTTGCGGCCACCTTTGCAGGCTCGATCACGGCTATCCTTATTAACACTCCAGGCACCTCTGCCGCTGCCGCAACGACATTTGATGGTTATCCGCTTGCGCAACGCGGCGAGGCTGGAAGAGCGCTGGGCGTTGCAGTGGTCGCCAGTACCATTGGTGGAATTTTTTCAATATTTGTACTCTGTCTTGCTGCGCCTATGTTAGCACGCGTTGCTTATGAATTCCGCCCACCAGAATATTTTGCATTAACTGTATTTGGCTTGTCTATGCTGGCTAGTGTTGGTGCGGGCGGTGCTGTTAAAAACCTTATTGGTGGAGTTTTTGGCGTCTGGCTTGCCACTATTGGCGCAGAGCGAGTGACTTCGATAGAGCGGTTTATGTTTGGTAATTACGAGCTATATGAAGGTCTTTCATTCGTACCGGTAATGATTGGCTTATTTGCGATTTCGGAGCTTCTTGTGCAGTCTAAAAAAGCTCACATTGTGGCTGATGTGATAAGCTTAAAGGCTGTCCAGCTCCCAACAAAAGAGGATTATAAAAAAATTTGGCGCACCATTGTACGATCCTCTGGTATCGGAACTTTCATTGGAATTCTGCCCGCTGAAGGCGCAACAGTTGCGTCGATGATTGGGTATTCTGAGGCCAAGCGATGGTCCAAAAACCCAGATGAATTCGGTAAAGGCGCAATTGAGGGCATTGCAGGTGCTGAGGCGGCCAATAACGCAGCAACAGGTGGGGCTATGGTGCCGACGATGGTGCTGGGGATCCCAGGAAGTGGAACGACAGCTATAATCCTGGTTGGTCTTATGGTGCATGGTCTTCGGCCTGGTCCCTATTTATTTACCGAACAAGTCGAAATTGTTTATCAAATCTTTGGATCAATGCTGGTTGCAAATCTTATCTTTCTGGCACTAGGGCTTTATGCGGCAAAACTTTTTGCGCGTATATCCCTGATCCCAACGTCCATTTTGTGGCCAATTGTTTTTGCCCTTTCTGTGATTGGTGCGTATTCTCTCAGCTCTTCACTTTTGGATGTTTGGCTCGCTCTAATATTTGGTATTATTGGCTTCTTTGCACGTCGTCATGGCTTCTCAGTCGCACCGATTGCCGTCGGTTTGATACTAGGGCATATGGTTGAAAATAATCTACAGAACTCATTGAAAATGTTTGATGGGCAGTGGTGGTTAATCTTTTCACAACCCCTAGCACTGTTCTTTCTGGTTTTGTCTTTTCTTGGATTGTTTGGATCGCAAATCTTTCAACTTTTCAGACGAAAAAAATAATTACTGCGAAATATTTTTTTTGCGATTTCGATATTGAACTGACTTTAAAAAATGCCCTAGTTCATTTTAGGGCTGACTTTATTCATTAAAACAAAATTGGATTTTGACCAGAAGGCAAAAAGGTAAGTTTCGTACCTTTGAACACTTTATGCTTCTTCTGCATCACTATTGGGTCTTTCGAGGTTTTGCATAGCTGTCTCTATGTGACCACGCATTCCTATGGAAATTGCTAGAGGATTCCTGTTGCAGAGGGCGTCAGTTATATCCTGATGCTGCTGTAAAGTGGTTTTGCGGCCGCACCTTCGGCGTGAAGACAAAAACCTCGCGCGCCATAGTTTGGCGTTATATGTCCTGTGTGTTTCGATCAAAGGCTTATTACGGCTTGCCACTATAATGCTTGAATGAAATTCCATATCTGTTTTAAAAAATATGATTGAGGACAGGCTTTCAGATTTATCAAGCATTATTTGGTTGAGTTCGATTATCCTATCCAAGTCATTTTGGGTTGCCTCAGAACACGCGATTTCGCCACCCAATGCCTCTAAAGTGCTTAGAACTCGCATACTTTGGAGCAATTCTTCGGTCGAGGGATCTGCGACGCGGGATCTACGCGTCGAAGTATACTCGATCAATCCTTCCATCTCTAAAATGCGCAAAGCCTCACGCATCGGCGTGCGGCTAATACCAAGAACCTCCGCGATATCGCGCTCTGGGATAAACATACCTGCAGGAAGCTTTTCCAAAAGGATAAGTTCCCTCAGTTTTTCGGCAGTCTCGGTCCCGAGCAACTTACGCTCATTGGGTTGAATTTGACCGTCTGCTAAAAGATTCAACAGTGTATTCTGTTTTACCATTTGGTCAATGTCCCCATTTCAGGGCGATTGGATCAAGCGGTTGCATTAACTCGATAAGGCCTTTTCGGGTTTCTGGATGAAGCGCCTCTATCGGATGACGGCAAAAATCTGACTTTATGACCTGACCTTTTAGCATTGCAGCTTTTGCTGCGCGAAAGCCGCACTGCCGGTTTTCATAATTTATAATCGGTAGAACTTGGCCGTAGCCAATTTTTGCAGCTTCGCGGTCGCCTGACGAATGGGCTTTGATCACTGGTCTGATTAGATCTGGTATCAGAGCAGAAGTCATTGACCCTGTCGCGCCTGCATCCAAATCAGCCATTAACGTTATCCCTTCTTCACCGTCAAATGGACCCTCAATAGCAGATCCTCCCTGAGCTATGAGCTGCTTCAGTTTACTAGCAACGCCGGCTGATTCAATTTTGAAAAGCTTCACCATCTCTATTTCAAGTGCCATTCTTGTTAGTAGTGAGACTGGCAAATCAACGCCTGATAGAGGGGCGTCTTGGATCATAATCGGGATTCCGACATCGCCCACTGCTTTGATCTGTTCAAAGGTTTGCTCTGCGTTTCCTTTTAACAAGGCTCCGTGATAAGGGGCCATCATCATCACAATGGAAGCTCCGAGGTCATGGGCTGTTTGGGCGCGTTGCACGGCTATGGACGTGGCAAAATGGCTAATCGTTACAATAATTGGGACACGTCCGTTCACATGTTTAAGGCATAGTTTCATCAAGTGGTCGCGTTCGGCGTCTGAGATCAAGAATTGTTCTGAGAAATTTGCAAGAATACAGATACCATCGACGCCTTGATCGACCATACAGTCGAGAACATTTCTCATACTTTGGTCATCAACCGCGCCGTTGTCCTCAAAGGGTGTAGGGGCAACTGGCCATATGCCGCTATACAGTTTTTTGGTCATTTTAGTCCTCAATTTTTCCGTAAGAAAGATCTAGTATCGTTTAATTACGGGCTTCCATATTACGATTTTCTATTTGCCCTGCCAATTTGGTTTTCGTTTTTCAAAAAACGCCGACATGCCTTCTTTAAAGTCTTCACTTCCATAACACATTTCTATGATATCGTGATCGTTCGGCATCAATGTTGCAGCTTGTATTCTGTTCAAAGCCGTCATGGACGCTTTCAATGTTAGCGGTGCAAAATTAGTCATTGATGCTGCTATCTGGAATGCGCGATCTGTCACTGCAGCTTTATCTGCGAGCAGTTCACTTATAAACCCTGCAGTACTGGCTTCATGGCCATCAATAAGCTGCGCAGTCAGTAATATATAGCGAGTCCTTGCTAAGCCTACCAAAGTGACAAACCTGCGCAAAGTCCCAATGGCCAAACAATTACCAAGCGTCCGTGCAATTGGTACGCCGACTTTGAGGTCTTCGCTTCCGATCCGGATTGCGCAGGACGCCGCGATGCCAGCGCCACCTCCAGTTACAAACCCATTCAAAGCAGCGATTGTCGGTACGCTACAAGATTCAATTTGATCCAGAACTGCTTCCATATTTTTTTCGTATTCAAGTCCGTCTGGTGCGCCTTTAAATTCATGGAATTGTGAAATATCCGTTCCAGCAGCAAAGGCTGCATCCCCGCTACCTGATAATACCAGAACTTTGACATGATCAGCGTCTTTTTCAGTTCCAACTGTCGCACAGATTTCTCCAATTCGCTTGTACATATCAAATGTAAGCGCATTGCGCCGCTGGGGCCGATTAAGGATAATATGCCCTATATTGTCAGCCACAGTGTAAAGTAGGTCGTCTGACATATATTTGCTCCAATTTTGCAGCGTCAGTTAAAGCTTGCTTGGCTGTGCGATTGCTCACCTATGATCTGCAGCCCGCTAAAGGTCTGCGTCCAGTAAGCTCGCTGGAAAGTTCTGAAAGGCCAGCGGGCGCAGCCATCGCGCAATTGCAAGCGTGCCCACTGAGGTTGAACGGCTATCGGTACTAGCAGGGTAGGGACCCCCATGCATCATTGCTGAACTCACTTCTACGCCTGTTGGAAAACCATTGCACAGAATGCGCCCGGCCTTTTCCTCTACGATGGGCAAAAGCTCTTTGGCTAAAGTGGTATCATTTTGATCCATTTGCAGTGTAATCGTCAACTGACCCTGCAACTCTTGTGCGACTTGCAGCATTTGTGCCTCACTATCGCATTCCACAAAAATGCCAGCAGCGCCAAAAACTTCTTCGTGAAGCGCCGGCGTCTCTAGCCAAGTGCTTGCATTGACGCGAAATGCGGCTGATCGACCGTGGCGTGGTTTTCGTGAGCGCTGGCCATCAGTAATTTCTTCAGCGTTTGCCGCTAGTTCGGAAATACCATCGTGATAAGACGCATGGATACTATCAGTGAGCATTTTTTGCTCTGGTCCCGCATTCAGTAACGTGACCGCAGCATTTTGTAGTGCGGTAAAGCTATCCCCTTTTATGGCCAGCATAACACCTGGGTTAGTACAGAACTGGCCAGCGCCCATAGAGAGAGATGCGGCCCAATCCTTACCGATGCTAATTGCTCTTTGAGCCATTGCTTGGGGCAGGCAAAAGACTGGATTGACAGAGCCAAGTTCACCGTAAAAAGGAATTGGCTTTGGTCGGCTGTGACACATATCGTAAAGAACACGTCCACCGGCAGTTGATCCTGTAAACCCAACAGCTGTGATTTCTGGATGCTGGACTAAAGCCCCCCCAATTTTGCGACCTGAACCTTGAAGTAATTGAAAGGTTCCTCTTGGCATATTGCAAGCCTGAATGGCATTTGCAATTGCCTGTCCAACCAATTCGGCCGTACCAGCATGCGCACTATGGCCTTTTACGATCACTGGACAACCTGCGGCTAGTGCTGAGGCGGTGTCACCGCCGGCTGCTGAGAATGCGAGGGGGAAATTGGACGCACCAAATACCACGACAGGTCCCAATGCCCGATGAGTGAGACGAATATCTGGACGCGGCATTGGCTGCCTATCAGGCAATGCTTGGTCAATCCGAATATCGAGATAATCTTTGCTTCCAATCACGCCTGCAAACATCCGTAACTGTCCAGTGGTTCGGCCACGTTCTCCAATCAATCGCGCTTCAGGTAGTCCAGTCTCGCGAGTCCCGATATCAGTTATTTGATCGCCCAGAACATCAATCTCGTCGGCAATTTTGTTGAGAAATGCGGCCCGTTCTGCACGGCTCTTTTGACTGTAACTGCGAAATGCGGCTCGTGCCGCCTGACAGGCTTCTTCAACTTGATTTAGGTTTGCTTGTGCAAAACTCAGTGAGGCAAGGTCAACTGAGGCTGCGGTATCTTCTGACCCGACCCATTGGCCATTAATTAGGTTTTTACCCTGTAACACTGTTGTATCCTTCTGCATCAATGGGGTCAGTTTCAGACCGTTTTTCTGTTTGTCTCGCTATGCGTCGTTGCCATTCGCAAAAGCAGGTCAAAAGCCTGCCGAATAGCGCTGACATTGGCTTTGTTTTGGCCTGCTATATCAAAGGCTGTTCCATGCGCCGGTGTCGCAATCGGCAACGGCAATCCGCCAGCGACAGTCACACCGCGTTCAAAACCTAAAAGCTTGATCGCGATCTGGCCCTGATCGTGATACATCGTGACCACTGCGTCCACTTCGCCGCGCTTGGCTTTTAGAAAAACGGTGTCTGAGGGCCAAGGACCTGACACATTCATTTGTTTGCTCTGACAGTAGCGTATTGCCGGTTCGATAATATCGATCTCTTCACGTCCGAATTTACCATTGTCTCCGGCATGGGGATTAAGAGCAGCTACGGCGATGGAGGGGCGCGTTTTTCCTGCGCGCTGCAATGTCTGGTCAGCCAATTGCACAGCGCGAAATATACCCTGTTCGTTGATATTTGCAGCTACATCTTTGAGACCTATGTGGCTGGTGACGCGAGTGGTCATTAGGTCATCTAAAACATTTATTTCACTGTGGTATCCTTTAAATCCCAGATAGCGTGCCATGTAACGGTGCTCATCTTCGGCGTTCAAGCCAGCAGAAGTCATGGCAGCCTTGTTAAAAGGCGCAAACAAAATACCATCCACATTTCCCGCGACCGCTAGGTCCATTGCTTTGTCCAGACACCGCAGCGCAGTTGTTCCACTTGCCACGGTCACTTTTGCGACCTCGACATCTTTGGGGTCAATGGTGTTGATGTCCAAATGCGCACATCCAGTAAAATACGCTGTTTGGTCTTCGCTGATTGTCGTAAGCTCTAGCTCCATTTTGGCTTGCTCAGCTCCGCGCTGCCACAGATGGGCATCACCGACAAGTAAAATATTTGCAGCCTCTTTAACGCCATTTTGTATTAAAAGCTTTGCAACTAATTCGGGACCAATCCCTGAGGGGTCACCTGGCACAATTACAATTCTTGGACGCGACATAGCTATGAAATTTTCCTAAACCGGTTGATGTTCCAATATAAATTCGCCACTGCAGACCTACAAATTTGGACATTCAATTTGATGCCTAAAATTTATCATAATCGCTTTTGCCGTAGTGTTTTAAGCTTTTGAAATTTGTACCCTTAGTCCTCTCATTCTTTCAAAAACCGAATATACATAATAAGGGCAGTGAATTTGTATATTTTGGTATACTGTATCCAAATAGTCAAGCACTGGACTGAAGAGTGTCAATAATAAGCCAGAGTGAATAGCTTAAAAGAATAGTTTTTTTGATAGTATTCTTTCCATGCTGCGTGACTGTCTTAAGAGTTCGTACTTTTGAATTTTTCCATCAGATACGGACCCGATTTTACACTGTGGAAGGGTTTTTCAGAGAAGATTGGTGTGATCTCAGAATCCCAATCGGGTTGATGGAAAAATGCAAGACTGTGTCTCGAGGGTTGGTCTGGTATTGCAACCACGCGGTGTAGAGCCGATATCCACTGCTGTGATGTCCAAAGTGCCATCAGGTCACCAATGTTGATCACAAAACAGTTTTCCAAAGTGGGTACGTTGACCCACTCGTCTTTGTGCAGTATTTGAAGACCTGACGTTCCCGCTTGTGGTAACAAAATTGTCAAAGAACCATAATCAGTATGCGCTCCCGCACGTTGCTGACCTGTTTGGGTTTGGGCACTTGTCGCGGGATAGTAAAGCGCTCTAAGCGCGGAAATTGGTTGTTGAATGAAGGGATCAAAAAAATCACCTTTCAGGCCTAGAGCTTCGGCAAGAGCGGCCATGATCCGGACTGCCAATCGCTCCATTTCGGCATAATATGCCTGCCATGCGCTTTGAAAGCCGTTTATATTTGGCCATAAGGTTGGTTGATAGCAAAATTCGTAGGCCTGTTGATCGGATAATCCTTCTGGCACATTTAGGGGACCGCCATTAAAACTCTCCTTAAGGTCCGGTGGGGTTTTTTCGCCTTTAGACGCTGCCAAAGCCTCTCGATTTGGACCAATCCAACCGTAAGGATAGCCTGGATAGGGGGCTGATGCTTTGTTTTTAACCTCTTGAGAAAGGGCAAAAAAGCTTGAGACTGCAGCCCATTGAGCTTGGATCACATTATCGGGAACTTGGTGGCCGCTGATCAGTAAAAAGCCAGAGTCGCGGCAAATGATATCTAGCTTCTTTGAGAGACCTTTGCGCTCGTCCTTAGTAGCCTGTTCAAATTTTGCCAAATTGAAACTTCTAAAATCCACTAAAGACCCTCCGATCGATCTTTAAAGTACCTGCCGCGTTGACGGAGTATCTTTGGGCGATCTTCATTCATTCTTTTGGTGCTCGCACTATAGTGTAATGCTCGCCTAAATCGGGGACATATGCTTCAATCGCACAAGTTGCGATCACGCTAAAGTCTCCGTTGGATCGACTGTCAATATTTTGACCGCCAAATGTTGCAATAATGTTTGGATGTCCTCTTTGAACTTGAGCGCGAAGTTCATCTAGATTGACTTTATCTGGCTCTTGCACACCGATCGTAATTTCCACGTCCATTTCAGTATGGCCAATTCCCAAAGAGCTAAATAATGTGATGGAGCTATGTCGAATCGCATTGTTTAAGGCCCTTATCGCAGCTTTTGTATAATCCATGCCATAAAGATCTGCGCCTGATCCCATTTCCAATATAAGCCGTTTCATTTCAATTGCTCCCTAGGATCTAAATCAAGAGCTACTTTGATTGCTGCATGGGCAATGATGGCCGGGTAGGCATCTAATCTATGAGCATTTGGAATATCGAGCCCACCGGGCACAGCGATTGCTGTTACAGCGCCATAGGGAAATTCGGCAACAACAGCGTTGAGATCTACTTCATTGGGCTTTTGACATGCGATCTCAACAGAAATGATCATATCACTTTTTTG
>JAQWKM010000118.1 GCA_029247845.1 Paracoccaceae bacterium
CGGGGCATGCTCGGATTTACCGGTACGTATAAAAGTGAACAGGTTACTATTCAAGGCTCAGGTATGGGCATGCCTTCGCTGTCAATTTACGTGAATGAATTGATCCATGATTACAATGCAAAGACATTTATTCGTATAGGATCTTGTGGTGGGATGCAGCCTCAGGTTAAAGTCCGCGACATAATTATGGCAATGACAGCGAGTTCCGTTTCAACACCCTCCTCAAGCATATTCAAAGAACTTAATTTCTCGCCTTGTGCCGATTATGGTCTCTTAGGTGCTGCTGCGACTGCTGCCAAGCGTAAGGGAAGTACCACGCATGTCGGGGGTATTTATTCTTCTGACATATTTTATGACGAGCGATCAGATCTTAATGAACAAATGACACGCCACGGGGTCCTCGCGGTCGAAATGGAGGCAGCAGAGCTCTATAATCTGGCAGCGCGCTATTCACGGCGCGCGCTTGCAGTGCTCACAGTATCGGACCATTTGCAAACTGGTGAGGCATTATCGGCCGAGCAGCGAGAAACCAGTTTTGGTGAGATGATCGAAATAGCCCTTGAGGCGGCTTTCGCCTAATCAAGCCTTGCGATATGATCACGCACAGCCTCGCAATGTTCCGGACACTCGCCATAGATTTTTGTACAGTTGAAATTCGATTCAACCAAGCCCACCATGACTTTGATCATACGCGTTAGTTTTTGGCTCCTGCCACCCCATGTCAGCCAAGCCTTGGGCTGGTTCAAAAACTTCAACCTGTAGGGGAAAACAAGCTGCGGTATCGCTTGAATGTTCAGCTGAACAATTCCCTCCGGGACATGCACTCAGACCAGCTATCAGATCAATCTCTGCAAAAAACTCCAAATAATCGCCAGGGCGGACCGGACTTGCCTTCATAAAATACTGTCCGTTGTCGCGGGTAAAGCCAGTACACATGAAGACGTTTAAAACGTCATGCACATGCAATTCTGCCTCCTTCAAAGTCAGATCGCAGAAATTAGCAAGGGCCCGGGTCAAATTTGAATGGCAACAGTTATGATATTGATCACCGCACAAAAGTGTATTGGTGTATGGATCACAACGGGTTCCAATTACATCGTGCACAGATCCTCCAAATGGATCTACACCATACCAGTCCAGTGTATCCTCGACGATCGTCGCCATCGGCCTAAGATAAGGAAATGATGACCACATCCGCTGACCCGTCGTGATATGCGTTCCGTGAAGCGCCCGCGTCTTACCAGAATAAAAGCGTTCAGAAAGATTATTGGCATTCCAGAGGTTTAAATCTCCGACCTGAGATCCTTCCACACTGCTTATTCTGAAAAACCCCCCCTTTGGAACGCGAAAACATCGCCCATCACGCGGTGGCACCCATAGATCTTGGACTTTGGGAAGACTAGTATGACGCATCCTCTTATAAAGATCGAGATCGGCTTTGGGCAGGGATTGAACTGGATAACAAATCACTGGCTCAATATTTCGGTGGTATTCGCGGTCTTCGGACACATGTTTCACGACGCTCTCCTTTGAAGCTTTTCTCAAATTCTGACGCAAGTGAAGAATAGAGTAAAGAACGAGAAAGAGGTCAACTAATTGAGCGACGCATTTTCGCCTTGAATTTTGCTTAGGAACAAAGTGGAGAGTCCTTTCCCACGAAATGGAGATTACAGAAAATCTTCCAATATTCGACCTTTCAGTTGTCCATCTAGACCCAAGTATGTCACTTTACCCAACAGCTCATTACCCGTGTTTTTTGCAACAATGGTGAGATTTTTGTCCGCACCCGATACTGAATTACGACCCAGATCGGCAATCAAAGTGATAGTGCCACTTATACTAGCCTCAAGGATTGGTCCACGGACACTAATGTCATATAGATTAAGACCGTTGGAGGCAGTCTAAACGGTGCGCTCAACCATCATTTTTTTAACCTCTGCAATCGCTTTTGCAGGGTTCAAGCCCTTCGGACAGGTCTTGGTACAATTCATAATCGTGTGGCAGCGATATAACTTGAACGGATCTTCAAGCTCGTCCAAACGCTCTCCAGTAGCTTCATCACGGGAGTCAATAATCCACCTGTAAGCATGCAAAAGTGCTGCTGGCCCCAGATATCTATCTCCGTTCCACCAATACGACGGGCAGGATGTAGAACAACAGGCGCACATCACACATTCATAAAGCCCATCCAGCTTTTTACGGTCATCTACAGACTGGCGCCATTCCTTGGCCGGGCGGTTCGTTTTAGTCTCAAGCCAAGGCATTATACTGGCATGCTGGGCATAAAAATGAGTCAAATCAGGAATAAGATCCTTAACTACTGGCATATGCGGCAATGGATAGATTTTAACATCGCCCTTAATTTCGTCCATACCGTATATACAGGCCAAAGTATTGATCCCATCAATGTTCATGGCACAAGAACCACAAATGCCCTCCCGACAAGAGCGCCGAAAAGTGAGTGTTGGATCAATCTCGTTTTTGATTTTAATAAGCGCGTCAAGAACCATTGGACCGCAGTTATCAATATCTACGAAATAAGTGTCCACACTTGGGTTCTGATCATCGTCAGGAGACCAACGGTAAATTGAAAGTTTACGAATGTTGGTAGCACCTTCCGGTTTTGGCCAGGTTTTTCCCGTCCGAATGCGGGAATTTTTGGGTAAGGTCAATTGTACCATTGGATCACCTATTTTTTGTTATCGCGGAACATATGTGGGATTATCCATCAAAATGTACGAACTTTAGGGGCTATTCTTTCTAGCGGTATCCCACCTTGTGATTCATCTGTAAGGCGGTCCACAATCACAGATCTATAGGACAAATTAATGTTGTGGCCCATAACAGATGCCAGAGAGTGTTTGCGCCAGTTTTCATCATCCCGCTCGCTGAAGTCCTCATGAGCATGCGCTCCACGACTTTCTTTGCGTGCTTCAGCCGCAGCGATTGTTGAGAGGGCATTGGGCAACAAATTAGTCAATTCAAGCGTTTCCATCAGATCACTATTCCACACAAGCGATTTATCCGTCACTTTTAGATCATTTTCCTTTTGAGCAATTGATTTCATTTTATCAAAGCCGTGTGCAAGCGTATCTGTCGCGCGGAAAACTGCGGCATCTGATTGCATCGTTTTTTGCATTTCTAGCCGCAGCTCTGCGGTCGGTGTGTGGCCCTTTGAATGTCTAAATCCGTCAAAACGCCCGAATGCCTTATCAATTTGCTTAGTATCCAAATTCATTGACGGTACCTCGCGATCAACGACGCTACCTGCGCGAATGGCAGAGGCACGCCCAAACACCACAAGGTCAATTAATGAATTCGAACCAAGCCGGTTCGCGCCATGAACGGATGCACATCCTGCCTCACCGACGGCCATAAGACCTGGGACAACTTTGTTTTGATCCATTGGCGTCGGGTTCAAAACCTCGCCCCAGTAATTGGTTGGAATTCCACCCATATTGTAATGCACTGTTGGCAAAACTGGGATTGGCTCCTTGGTCACATCGACACCCGCAAAAATCTTGGCACTTTCAGAAATTCCAGGCAATCGCTCTGCCAAAGCCTCTGGCGGCAAATGAGACAGGTTCAAGTGAATGTGATCGGCTTCCGCTCCGACGCCTCGCCCGTCACGTATTTCCATAGTCATACACCGACTGACATAATCTCGAGGTGCCAAATCTTTATAATTCGGCGCATAACGCTCCATAAAGCGTTGGCCTTCTGAGTTTGTGAGATAACCACCCTCGCCACGTGCACCTTCAGTGATCAAGCAGCCAGATCCATAAATTCCAGTCGGGTGAAACTGTACAAACTCCATATCTTGAAGCGGCAATCCGGCCCGCGCCACCATGCCGCCACCATCACCGGTACAAGTATGCGCCGAAGTCGCACTGAAATATGCACGCCCATACCCACCAGTAGCCAAAACAACCATTTTGGCATTGAAAACATGCATCGTGCCATCGTCTAGTTTCCAACACACAACCCCTTGGCACACGCCATCGTCGGTCATGATGAGATCAATAGCAAAGTACTCTATGTAGAATTCAGCGTTATTCTTTAACGACTGACCGTAAAGCGTATGAAGGATGGCGTGACCTGTTCGGTCGGCGGCAGCACACGTTCTTTGAACTGCCGGCCCTTCTCCAAAATCAGTCGTATGTCCACCAAATGGCCGTTGATAGATCTTACCTTCTTCCGTCCGCGAAAACGGCACGCCATAATGCTCGAGTTCATAAACCGCTTTAGGGGCTTCGCGGGCAAGGTATTCCATTGCGTCAGTGTCTCCAAGCCAGTCTGAGCCTTTCACAGTGTCATACATGTGCCACTGCCAGTTATCCGGTCCCATGTTTGACAGGGAAGCTGCGATTCCGCCTTGCGCCGCAACAGTGTGCGAACGTGTAGGAAATACTTTTGTTATACATGCAGTTCGCAATCCTTGTTCGGCCATGCCTAAGGTCGCACGCAATCCTGCACCACCTGCGCCAACAACGACAACATCATATTCATGGGTTTCGTAACTATAGCTCGTCATTTTTGACCTTTCAAAATGCCATTTTGGCCAGCGCGAAAAGCCCTATGGCCATCGCTGCATACGACAGGCACGTCACACCGATGATGCAAATCTTTTGCGCAATACCATGCACATAGTCTTCTACCAACACTGTCGCACCGAGTTTGAAATGCTCAAACCCCACGATAAGTGTCAATGCGGCAATAAGTGACGGCAAGGGACGAGCAAAATAGGCCGTCACGTAAGTGTGATCCTCGCCAATCGCAGTTCCAAAAGTGAATATGAACAACGGAATCAGTATCAAGAGCGCTACCGAGCTTAATTTCATATGCCAGAAATGCTCCGTCCCACTCTTGGCGCTACCCATGCCCGCTGCACGTTTGCGGTCTGTTAAATATCCCATATCCATATGCTCCTACAGCACAATTACCGTTATTATGGTCATCATGACTGACCCGACAACCACAAACCATCCAAGTTTGTAAGCGGTTTCAAGCTCTAGTCCAACTGCATTATCCCAGATAAGATGTCGCACCCCAGCGAGTGTATGATACCAGATCGCCCATATTGACCCAAGCATCATGAGCTTTCCGAATATACTTGTCAGCACCCAATCTGCCACAACAAAGGCCTCTGGCGAAGTGGCAGCGGCCAGTAGCCACCAGACGATCAATAACGCACCGAGCAACAAAGCATTGCCCGTGATCCTCGTCAAGATAGATGTGATCGACGTCAGTTGTGGACGATAAATCGTTAAGTGGGGAGACAAGGGGCGATTACCCCTATTTACGTCAGCCATTAAATGACCCTTTCCCTTTACGGTTCGCTACAAAGTACGGCATTGCGTTTATTCTGCTTTCTCACTAATTGGTAAATCGGAAAAAGAAGTCCTAAGTCAAGCTTTTAGGATCAATTTTTCGTAAAACTCCATTATGTGATCACGCCTTTTTTATTCGTGATCACATAATGGAGTATTGCTGTCTTAAGTATAGTTCGAACTCTGTGCGCATTGTTATGGCCAGACCGATAAGTCGTAAAATGCGTTTGTACCCCCACTCAACTCAACAATCACCAATACTTCTTCTGGACTTGACCGTTTGATTGAGAAATTCAAATTCCTCAGCTAAGGACGATGTCATGCTTTCATAAACACTTGATTGGGGACGCATGTGACTGTCAAGGTGAAACATCTCATCCAAAGCAGCGCGCCCAACTGTCCTCTGCCAACTCAGAACGTTCCGTAACATTGCAACCATAAAATAATGCAGTAGCGTTGTTCATCAGGACAATGAACATCCCAATAATAAGTCTCATCCACACTCGTCACCTCGGCCATGAAACTAAAAGCCGCATCTTTAGTAATTAACTGCAACCAGCTTTCTCCAAAGATATTGTGGGTTAACAACATAGACAAAACATCTGAAACAGCGGATGTCTAACCAAATATATTCACCAGTACAAGGTGGTTAATAGTATGACTAATTTCATGGTGAAAAATAAACAAGATTAGCATGAAAAAATTCGTCTTCGGCAGTCTCCAACAAAGAAAATGGCGCCTAAAACATCATAAATGCGGCTGTAGACAATGTCACACTGAAACCTTTCTTACTTTTATAAACTCGTCCACCCTTCAAACACAGTAATTTACTGCAACCGTATAATCAGAAAAA
>JAQWKM010000125.1 GCA_029247845.1 Paracoccaceae bacterium
GCGTAGTATGTTCCGTCCAATGCGGCCAAATCCGTTTATTGCTACTTTTACAGGCATAAAAACTTCCGATGTTGTTCAACCTCTTGTTAGCGCTAACAAGTCTATCCAAACTCATTTGTCAACCGTTAAACGGTATTTGTATCTATTTTGTGGCTGACGCTACGCTGCGAGTATTTCAATGAGGTTGTTGCCCTTACGGCTAAAAATATAGTATATTTGAAGGATGTCTGAATTTAATCTCTAATAATTCAAACCAAAGCCATAAAAATTGCCCAAAGTTTATTTGTCACTTCCAAACTCAAATATGTCAAAATTAATAGTTACCTTTGACCACCTTAAAATTCTAAACCCACAAAAATAAAACAGCGTGCTTCATGATGTTTGAATTGTTATTTACTGAATTTTTTAGAGCAATTGGCCAATTGATGTTGCCACATCTGCCATGCGGCATGAAAACCCCCACTCATTATCATACCAAGCCAAAACTCTTACCATGCGTTTTCCAACCACTTTTGTCTGTTCGGGCGCAAATATGGAAGAATGCGTGGTGTGATTAAAGTCGATCGATACTTTCGGCTCTGGATCATAGGCTAACACCTGTCCCAAATGGCCCTCTGAAGCTTCACGTACGATTTCGTTGACATCTTCAACGGTTACATCTTTTTGGGATTCAAAGGTCAGATCAATTGCTGAAACGTTAGGAGTGGGAACGCGCAGAGCTGTCCCGTCAAGGCGCCCGCTAAGTTCAGGTAGTACTTCTCCAAGCGCTTTCGCGGCACCGGTTGAGGTTGGAATTATTGCTATTCCAGCAGCACGGGCGCGATACAAGTCGTCGTGCCGACGGTCCAAGGTTGGTTGGTCGCCAGTGTATGAGTGAATAGTTGTCATCATACCACATTCGATCCCGATAGCATCATTGAGAACTTTAGCCAGTGGGGCAAGACAGTTGGTTGTACAAGAGCCGTTGGAAATCATTTTATCACCTGGGATCAAATCTTGGTGATTTACCCCGTAAACAATTGTTTTATCCACATTCTTAGCAGGGGCAGAAATAAGCACGGCTTTTGCACCTTGCTTGATATGTACAGTTGAAACTTTGCCATCATTGAACTTACCAGTACATTCTAAAACGACGTCGCAACCTCTCCAGTCGAGCTGGCTGGGATCATATGTCGACATAACGTCAATCGGACCCCTTCCAAGATCGATTGAATTACCGTTAACAGCGACTTGTCCAGGGAACCGCCCGTGAATACTATCATAGCGTAAAAGGTGCGCGTTGGTTTCAATGGGGCCTGTGGCGTTGAGCTTTAAAACTGCAATATCGTTTCGGCCGCTCTCGGCTATATGGGCAAGAGTACAGCGCCCGATTCGGCCAAATCCATTTATGCCCACTGTAATAGTCATTTAATTTTCCCTTAGAAACTGACTTCGTTTATACGTCAATTAGGTAGGGGCGGATACGGATATTTACTTTTTTCAAAGTATGTTAGCGATAAAATTTACAACATTATGTGTGGTATCGCTAACATTTCGGCGCAAATAAAGGATAGTGAGCCGCTTTTGGTTTTATACGCGACTCACTTGCTTTGGTTGTTACTTTTCTAAAAGGGATTCTACTCGCTCAACAACAGCTTTTGCAGTTATCCCAAAGTGCTCAAAAAGGATCTCAGCAGGAGCAGATGCCCCAAAACTATTCATACCGATAAAGTCTGACTTTGCTTCACGACCGCGTTCACCTAGCAGCCAGCGATCCCAACCTTGTCGGACTCCAGCCTCGATCCCGACACGAACAGTTGAGCCTCCAGGTAAAACCCGTTTGCGATAGCTTTCCTCCTGCTCTGCAAAAAGTTCCATGCAGGGCATGGATATAACGCGTGTGCCGATCCCTTTTTCTTGGAGGACTTTTCGAGCTTCTATTGCAAGAGAAACTTCCGATCCAGTCGCCATAAGAATAGCTTGTCTTTTACCGTCTGCTTCTTGAAGAATATATGCACCTTTCCGGCTAAGGTTTGCAGGCTTATGTTCGACACGAACAGTTGGCAATCCTTGGCGCGACAGCGCCATTACAGAAGGTGTTGTCTTCGTGGTCAGCGCAACTTCCCATGCCTCTGCCGTCTCAATCGTATCTGCAGGGCGAAAGACATAGGTGTTTGGTGTCGCGCGACTGATAGCGAGGTGTTCGACGGGCTGATGTGTTGGACCGTCTTCGCCAAGACCGATACTGTCGTGCGTCATGACAAAGACAGTTGGTATTTTCATCAAAGCCGCTAACCGCATTGCGGGTCTTGCGTAGTCGGTAAAGCACATAAAAGTGCCTCCATAAGCGCGGATACCGCCGTGAAGCACCATGCCGTTCATAGCCGCCGCCATACCATGTTCGCGGACGCCCCAATGTATATAACGTCCAGACCGATTGTCGGTGTCAAATACAGACATATCTGCAGATTTTGTATTGTTTGAGCCTGACAGATCAGCAGATCCACCAAATGTTTCAGGCGCTATTGGATTAATCACGTTCAAGGCCATCTCGCTTGATTTACGAGTTGCAACTATAGGCGTAGTACTTGAAATTTGTTCTTTCAAGTTTCTTACCGCCGCCTTTATCTTTTTTGCAGGCTCTAATGTATACACGCGTTCAAATTCATTTTTGCGATTTTGTGAAACACCTTTGAGCCTCTGTGCCCATGCGTCCCGTTCTGGAATTCCTTTTTTACCAATCGTCTCCCAATCGGTTTTTAGAGATTGTGGAATATCAAAGGATTTTGCCGCCCAACCGTAGGTTTTTCTTGCATCTTCAATCAACTTTGGATCAGTCAGTGCGCCATGTCCTTTAGAGGTATCCTGAGCGCTAGAGCCAAGGGCAATATGTGTCTCGCATGCGATCATAGTGGGTTTTTTTGACTTTTTGGCAGCAGTAATTGCTAAATCTATGGCGTCTGGATCATGCCCATCAATCTCGAGAACGTGCCAACCGGACGCTTTGAAGCGCATGACTTGATTGGTGCTGTCTGCCATATCAACAGTGCCATCTATCGTGATATTATTGTTATCCCAAAGAACGATTAATTTCCCGAGCTCATGGTGGCCAGCAAGGCTGATGGCCTCTTGAGACACACCTTCCATAAGACAGCCGTCACCAGCGATCACATATGTATGATGATTTACAAGTTTTTTGCCAAATTTCGCGCGCAACGCTTCTTCGGCCATTGCGAAACCAACAGCATTCGACAGACCTTGTCCCAAAGGACCAGTGGTCGTTTCAATAGCTGACGCTAGAAAGTTCTCGGGGTGGCCTGCTGTCTTTCCACCAAGCTGGCGAAAATTTCTTAGCTCTTCAATTGGAAAATCTTCATAACCGCACAAATGGAGCAAACTATAAAGCAGCATTGATCCGTGACCAGCCGATAGAATGAAGCGATCTCTGTCATGCCAAGTTGGATCACTCGCAACAAATTTGAGGTGCTTTTCAAAAAGTACGGTTGCTACATCTGCCATTCCCATAGGCATTCCCGAATGCCCAGAGTTTGCGGCGGCTACGGCGTCGAGGGTCAAAACCCTTATTGCCGTTGATCTTTGCCAATGTTCCGGATGCGTGTCGCGCAGCGCTTGGATGTCCATGATCCAATTAATCCCCGATCAGTTTTCTATTGCTGCTCAATAGCAGCCTGATACTGAAGTGCAAGTATTGCGTTTCACTAGGTGTGTTAAGGGGGCGCAATTTTGCACAGGGTCGGGTAAAATCAGTACTGTACGCAGGAAAAATTGATTCGCTATAAGTGGGGCAAGCGAATCTAACATAATTCTGGAGCAGCAAGAGCAGCAGGGGTCAAAACAATGGACGAAATTAAAGAGCTCGAAAGGCGCCTTAAAATAGCACTTGATCGAATATCGGAGGGGCTGGAAAATCATACTCACGCCGGAGATGTGGATTCTTCTGCTGAGGCGTTAAAGTCGGAGATCAACGCTTTGAGCGATCAAAATGCAAAATTATCAGGCATGTTGGCAGATCTCGAAAAAGAACGTCTGCAAGAAATGGAAGAAATGCAAAAAATATATGACCGGCTTGCAAAGGTTTTTAATGACTCTAGTAATAGTCTTAAGGAGAATGCGTAATGCCGGAAGTAGACATAGATATTGGTGGGAAAAGTTTTACTGTGTCATGCCAAGCTGGGGAAGAACAATATCTGGTATCTGCTGCGGCTGCGCTGAATCTCGAGGCTGGTAAACTTGGGGATCAAATCGCCAAGCTCTCTGAGGCGCGTATGCTTTTGATGGCCGGTCTCATGCTTGCAGATAAAACGGCTGGAGCGCAGGATAGGCTGAGCCAAGCTGAGGCAGGCCTGTCTAAAGCCACGGCAGAGATTGCTAGATTGAAGTCGCTGTCGCAAGGCGCATCCGAGCACATTGGAGCTGTACCAGAAGAGCTGGCCAAAAATCTAGCGGAAATAGCTATAAAAGCGGAGTCTTTAGCGGATCAGATTAACTCTTAGATATTGAAAGCAAGGGGCGGGCGGCGGTAAACATGAGGCCCGTCCATTACTCGTTTGGAAAATCTGAAACGGCTTACGCATTCGCTTCGCGGATCTTTTCTGCAGCGCCTTCGTCAAACGTAACTTTATTTTCTTTTAAAAGCGTATCCAATTCGCCGGACATCGCCATTTCAGTAATAATGTCGCATCCACCAACAAACTCACCTTTGACGTATAACTGAGGGACAGTTGGCCAATCTGAAAAATCTTTAATTCCTTGGCGAATATTATCATCAGCCAACACATTAACATCTGTATAGTCAACATTCATATAGTTGAGAACGCCTGCGACTCTGCTGGAGAAACCACATTGGGGCATAGATTTTGTGCCCTTCATGTAAAGGACAACATTGTTTGAAGAAACTGTTTCCTGAATTAGCGCTTTTACATCACTCATGGTTCTGATCCTTATTTAGTGCATTCCTGATTTCTTATTCTTATTTATAATGCAATCTTATCAAATAAACTAGTCCGCTGAATGTTGCAGTTATTGTTCTATATTTCAAACATAATATCAAGGTTTTACGACTTATTCTGGAACTTTGGTTGTCAGTGCCAATGCATGTAGCTCACCATGCGCCCCATCCATTTTGCCTTTGAGCGACGCGTAAACTGCACGCTGCTGTTGGACACGGGTCTTTCCACGAAAGCTTTCGTCGATGACTTCTGCGGCATAATGATTACCATCACCAGCGAGATCTGTGATCGTAACTTTTGCCTGAGGAAAGGATGCGAGGATAAGCGCCTCTATATCTTGAGCTAACATTGCCATTTAACGGATTCCTTCAGCTTATAACTAATTATGATCGATACATTGAACAAGAGGGGAGATCTCCACACTCAGTTTGATTTTATAAAGGCTCCAAAACGTCGGTTCAGCTTGCGCATACCGCCAATCCAACGATCGTAGTTGTTTGTCTTAATTTGCATGTACTCTTTGACCTGAGGATGCGGGAGAATCAAGAAGGTTTCTTCACTAAGTCCCACCACGCAGCTTTCGGCTACTTCCTCTGGCGTGAGTATCCCATCGATGCTTGCAACATGATCTTCGTGATCGCGGGTCATGTCTGTGCGTACGGCTTGAGGGCATAAAACTGAAACTTTTATGCCTTGATCGCCATATGACATTGCCATCCATTCTGCGAGGCCGACTGCTGCGTGTTTGGTGACGCCATATGGCGCAGAGCCGACTTGGTTTAAAAGACCTGCCGCAGATGCCGTATTCAGCAAATAACCACCTCCGCGCTGTGTCATTCGTGGAACTAAATGTCTTGCCGCCCAGACATGCGCCATCAAGTTAATGGCCCAAATCTTCTGCCAGCCTTCATCATCCACTTCAACACCGCCGGCGATCGATATCCCGGCATTTGAGCAATAAAGGTCAATCGGCCCGACATCTGTCTCGGTTGCTTCTATCAACGCTGAGATGTCGGCCTCACGCGAAACATCTAGTTTATGCGCAATACCATCGATTTGCTTTGCGGTTTCGCGCACCCCATTCTCATCAAGGTCGGCACAAATTATTTTTTTGGCACCTTGGGCCGCAAATCTGATCGCCATCGCGCGCCCAATTCCATTTGCAGCCCCCGTGATAATAATGATTTTATCGTTTAGATCCATTTATCGCTCCTTTAGGTCCACATATTTGACCCGCCGCAGACGGTCAATGCCTGACCTGTCATATAGCGACTGGCATCTGAGGCTAGATAGACGGCGAGCCCTTTGATGTCTTCGGCTTCACCCAATCGTCTAAGCGGTATCTCTTGTTCTATACGTTCTTTGGCTTCCGGGTTATCCCAAAGTTCGCGTGCAAAGTCTGTTTTGATAAGACCCGGGCAGATTGCGTTAAAGCGTACACCTTGTGGGCCAAACTCTTGGGCCAGATTGCGGACCAAGCCGATCAAGGCCAGTTTTGACATACCGTAAGTGCCAAGCATTTCCGAGGGTTTATAGGCACCAATTGATGATGTGAACATCATCGAACCATTGCCCTTGGCGACCATGTCAGAAACGGTCAACTGAGCAAGCCAGAGATTGGACTGGACATTGGTTGCCATGGTTTTTTCATAAGCGGCATCTGGGATCTGTGACGTGGGGCCATAATAGGGATTTACGCCAGCATTTCCAACGACAATATCTATAGGTCCCGCAGATTTGTGCGTAGTTTGCACCAAGTTTTCTAGGGCTTCTTTGTGGCCAGCATTGGTAGCCACGGGAATTGCCCGTGTGGTCCCACAGACGGTGTTGATTTCCTCTGCTGCAATATCTAGCTGCTCTTGCTTGCGCGATGAAATTACCACTGTTGCTCCGTGTTGGGCCAGCGCTGTTGCCATCGCAAGGCCCAAGCCTTTGGAAGCGCCGGTTAAGAGAGCAACTTTCCCAGAGAGATCAAAAAGCATACTCATGCTTGGCTCCTATCGATTGACCCAATTGGGCTTTCGCTTTTCCACAAAGGCGTTTAAACCTTCTTTAAAATCTTCGGTATTTGCCAAGTCTGCCACCACTTTGCGACTGAAATCGAGGCTTTGAGGCAAGTTTTCCCGAAGGGCCATATCGTTTAAAACCCGTTTGGTCGCTTTGATAGAAGAGGGTGATACAGATGCAATTTCCTGTGCTTTGGCCAAGGCGCATTCGATCAATTGATCGTGGGCAACAACATTGTTCACAATACCCATTTTTAAGGCCTCATCGGCTTTTACACTACGTCCTGTGAACATCATTTCTTG
>JAQWKM010000147.1 GCA_029247845.1 Paracoccaceae bacterium
CACCAAAGAAAAGCAGTTTGGCCGATACTTTCGGTTGGTACAAGTCTTGTAGGGACCAAATCAGAAAAACTGGGGTTTTGCATCCAAATTTCATAGAGAATTTGTCTAGCTAAATAAATATTCTGGAAAATTGAAATAAAATACGTCAGGATAGATTAGACATATAGTTAATTACATAGAGCTCCTAGAAGTTTCTTTTCGAGACGTTTTAACTTACATTTTCAACATTTCAGCATGCAATAAGACTAACCGTTCGGCTTTCGAGGTGAGAATCAAATTTGGATATGGCGAACATGGTCAAAGCTCTCAACATAGGAATTGGCGATCAATTGCTTCTATTTTCATTTATTTCGTACGGTTTTTTTGCGCTATTCTAAGTCCGGGGCGTAATCGTGTGTAGGCAATTTTTACTAGTTCGCAAGGATTTGCCCCAGGCGAACTAGCAAATATAATATCCTTTGTGATTTGTTTATAATCCGCAATAAATTGAATTGCGCTTTTAATGCAGATTATTGCATATTCCGCAGGTTCTATTCCCACAACACGAAAAAATTCTTGATCTAAATTCTGACATCTTTCAGTTCCAATAACAACCTTGATGCTACTATTTGATATTCTAAGACACGCCATCAGTCCAAGATTGGCTTTGCTTCCTCCAAACATTGGCCCACTGCATTGGAATTTACCGTTGGATAAAGCCTCAACATGAACTTCTGTTTTCAAAGGTTGCGAGAATTCCAGATGGACACCGCCTAACTCAACCTCGATTACAGCGTTTAATCCTGCGTTATGAGCCTTTTTAGCCGAGACCGGGTCATGTAAGACCCCTAGTACAGCGTCATTTGCGTCTGCTTTTATAAGCGCCCTTAAAATACCAGTTGTATCTCCTGTGCCACCCACTCCTGGATTATCCTGTGGATCTCAAATTACAACTGGTCCCGACGACCCCATCGCGTGCTTGACTGCTTGTTCAGCGCTGAGAAGCCGAGAGTCAAACTGACACTCCTCAGCGTTCAAAAATTCAAGAAGTTGATCAGCATTATTATCTGCATCTGTCTGTAAATCGGCATAGGACACAATCGAAGGGCCACAATCTGGTATATCCGCCGTTGGAAAACCCATCGCTAGATCCACAGAGACGGACGAAAACTCTGGTAATCTTGCGTAAAGGAGGCGTGCAGGATCAAATTCTGTAGACTGAGCTGTAATAGGAACAAGATGATCGCCTTGACGAAACGCCTTGGCAAGTGGGCCTGCAAACACTCTGTCCAAAAGGATAGAAGCCCTTCTACCGGTTTGCGCAAAATCTATATGTGGGTAGGTACGATAAATTGAGATTACGCTTGCATAATCGAATAATGCTCTGCTTATATTTGCATGGAGGTCAAGGCTGATTGAGATAGGAAATGCATACCCCATTTTTTCGCGAATTCTCCTAAGTAGTTCAGCTTCAGCATCATCGAATTTTTCCGTCACCATTGCTCCGTGCAAATCAAGATAAACACCATCTGGATTTAAAGAAGCTATCCCTTCAACAATCTCATCAGAAATAGTTTCAAAAGTATCTTCTGTAACATATCCTCCTGGTTCAGCCATTGCCCAAAGAATGGGCTCCAAATTGTGGGGACAGTTATTGATAAAGCCCGAAATTGGAATATTTAAATTTTTGAAGACTTCAAAAATATCATTTCCGCGGGTCAGCGCAGGCCATGCTCCCTGACGCACAAAGTTTGTGAGCGTTGTTTCTCCCGGCGAAAAAGTATTTGTTTCATGTTGGAAACCAGCAATAGCAATTCGTTTCATATCAAAACCCAAATTATATAATTAATTTACAAAAGATCAATACTTCCACGACGCTTTACTGCCTTGTTTATCGTTGAGATGTCTCTTAATCAGAGAGTCCCATGCAAATATGAATTGCAATAATTTTTTTTTAGCCGCAAAAAATAGTCTCACAAAAATGCCTATCTCAGGTCGAGACCAAAAAGACAGTTATTGGTGAACAGTCCTACTTTACGAATACCGCCCCAGACTCCCAAAGCACTACTGAGTTCCAAATTCTAAGGCTGTAAATATGCTCCAATAAAGTCTTGCAGTTAGAATATGATTTTATAAAATTTCAAGAACAATGGCTTTAGACAAGTGAACTCCTTATATCGTCTACAAATTTCAAAATCTTGTTATTTGAATTTTCATCGAGCGCGTTTGCCTCGCTTGACAGCAATGCAATTGACATTTTCTTTGCTGGATCAACAAATAAATATTGACCATGGATACCAAATCCATGGAGCAATTTGCCTTGATCGTGACATATATACCATTTAGATTTATAATGCATCGACCGAGGACCAAAAAATTCTTTAAAAGTTCCTTTATCCCAAGCGTCCTTATCGCCGGAGCCATATACATCTTGCAGCCACGCTTTAGAAATAATTTGTTGACCCTCTTTATTTCCGTTATTTGCAAGCATCAAACCAACGCGCGCTAAATCTCTGGGAGTAGCACAAATACCACCTGCTGCTCGCATTCCCCCACTTCGGTCAACAGTAATATAAGCAGAACGTTCACATCCCAACGGCTTCCATAGATAATCTGAAAGTAGCTCATTATATCTTCGACCAGAGGCTCTCTCAAAAAGCCATGCAAGAATATCTGTGTTAGGTGAGATATAATGAAAATTACCACCATGAGATCCATTTTTAGTCGCAAGAGATTTAAAAAATTGCTTCAGATTAAGATTTTGCATACTTTCAGGAGTAGGATTCCAATTGGCTGCATAACGGTAATCTATAATTGGCCCTTGGGTGGCAGTATAGTCTTCGTCAAAAACAACATCGATGCGCATATCTAACGCATGAGATATTGTTGCTTCATCATAGGCTGTTCCGCGTAATTCGTGTAGATGATCTGTAATTTTGTCATCTTTTCTGATAATTTTATCAGAGATTAAACAATCAGCGATAAGTCCAAGCAGAGATTTGGAGACCGAAAAAAGAATGTGCTGATCATCCGCATCAGCGCCATTTCCATAATATTCATATATAATTGAGTTTTCACGAGCGATAACCAAGGCGTCTAATCCAATTTCATTTCTAACCCTAGCCAAAGCTTCACATTGAAGAGGGACTTTTGCGAATTTCAGGTCCCATATTTTAGCAGGATCATTCCGGATCTCAGCAGTTGGAATAATTTCGCGAACATGCCGAAAAGCCCATGCGCTAAATGGCTGCGATCTCCAGTTTTTAAGGCTTGGCTTATCAAGTTCCATAGCAGTCTTTCTAAAAAAAATTATATGTTGTAACAAACAGAACATTACGCTCATGAGTTAAAATTGGAACACATTTTTAGGGTGGAATGCGTTACTCTTTAAGAGTGCCAACTTTATGGTTTGGCATAATAATTTCCGACTACGGCGCAAAACTTTCTAGACTTTATTATAGGAACGAAAAGAGCAATAATCATGCTACTAAAATATATCGAAATATTAAACATCTACAGGTCGACTTAAGAATAAAAACTTTTAAGCCGCAAATCCGGGCAGTGAGCTATAACACAGCCATTTTAAGGAATGTTGGTTGTAGTATTTCATATTCTGACGGAGACAGTTTTGAATAAATTGAAAGCTAATCTTTCACGTAAATCGTTTCTAACCTTATGCCTAGCTTCTATTTTAAGTGCTTGCTCAAGTAGGCGAGATTTAATGAGTATGAATGAATCTGCAGAGTCATTATTTCCACCTTTGGGCAATATTGAAAAAGTCAATGGCTTAGATTTTCACAGCTTAGAAATGGGTATGGGCGCAAGTACTGCAATTTTTATCCATGGTGCTAGCATAAATCTGAGAGACTGGGTTTTGGCTAACTCACCATTAACGACGAGTAGCTACAAATCTATTTATATAGATCGGCCTGGGTTTGGATATTCTAGGCGAGATAAAACTAACTGGACAGCTAAGAAACAAGCAATGCAGATAAGAAGTTTTGCTCAGAAAAATAACATAAAAAAACCAGTTCTAGTGGGCCACAGCTGGGGATCTATTGTGGCACTTGAATGGGCATCAGAATATCCAGATGAGCTGCTTGGCGTCGTCTCCGTTTCTGGAGTAAACATGCCTTATAGTAAGCTTGTCGAATGGCTAGCACTAGCCGGTATATTAGAACCAGCTGTTGAGATCTATTCGAGCAACATTGCCAGTATACATTTCAGCAGCTTAATAGAACGATTTTCACAAAAAGTTTTTACACCTCAAGAAATTCCAAAGGGTTATTTACAAAAAGTTGGAGTGGATTTAATACGTCGCGATCATACAATATTAGCTAATAGCGAAGATCTTGCTCAAACAGCAATTGCATTAGCCACGCTTGCAGAAAAATATCCCAGACTCACGTTACCTGTGGAAGTAATTCACGGAGAAGAGGATGTATTTGTACGAGCAAGCTTACATGCTTACGATTTTGTTACTCAATTACCCAATGCTAATTTAACTATTTTAAAAGGTGTGGGCCACATGGCTCATCACGCCGATCCCTATTCGGTAAGAAGTGCTATTGAGCGTATTTTGCTTATTTAAAGTTTCTTATAAAATTCATTCAGCAAGACTTGTTTTGATAAGGAAAATCTTTTTTAATCAGAAAACGGAGTTTGATTCATTCGATTAATTTAAAATTTAAAGAAATTTGCATAATAATGAAAAGCATTTTACATATAGAGATTGAACATGAAGACAATGTTTTTTTATTTAAGGTAAACGCAAATAGACTATTTATTTGAGTTCAATCTCCACAAAACTCATACTTTCCTTACCCCAATTAATAACATTGTGTTCTATACCCACTTCGCGACGATAGGCCGAGCCAGCAAGTACTGTTGCATGCGTTACTGTTCCGTCTAGGTGTTCCAGCTGCATGTGACAATCAGTAATGGCCGTAATTACATAATCGTACTCATGTCTATGCCAACCAGTTTGTTGACCAACACCGAATTCAAACCGGGTTACGCGAACTCTTGCATCATCAATCAAAGTAATTGCTGTAGCGTCTATACTCATTATGCACCTTCTGTATTTTCAAAATCCTGTGTCTCAAAATTCAACTTACTACATTATCGATTTACACGGAAATCTCTTTTTAGCTAAATAACTGCTCATCTTGGAAGAGACCTTCAATATATTACCCCAGCTACCTATCAAGCCCAAATTAAGAATTCATTGCTATTTAATTCTGAAGTCATTAACGTTTGCATACAAACGAATTAAAAATGGAGACCCTGATTGCCACCTGAGTATTTTTCGCCAACATATCTGGACGAAGCACTCGAATTGATGGCCTCCCGTAGTCTCGATTTAGTTGCAGGTGGGACAGATTTTTTTCCCGCGCGAGGTCGGGCGCCCGTCACACGAGATATTCTTGACATCACACGCCTTGAGGGTTTACGAGGCATCCAATTTTCTGATGATGGCGTGGTCCAGATCGGTGCGGCGACCACATGGAGTGATATTGCAAAAGCAGACTTGCCATCAGCCTTTGTCGCATTGCAGCAGGCCGCCAACGAAGTTGGTAGCATTCAAATCCAAAATTCTGGGACTATTGCAGGGAACTTGTGCAATGCGTCGCCTGCTGCAGATGGTATTCCCCCACTCTTAACACTTGACGCAGAAATTGAAGTGGCCGGTCCACTCGGTGTACGCCGCCAAGCCCTTTGCGATTTTCTCACAGGTGTTCGCCAAACCACAATGACGTCGGCAGAGCTAGTTATAGCACTTCATATTAAAATGCCGCCCACCCATACCACAAGCGCCTTTGAGAAATTGGGTGCCCGCAAATATATGGTCATATCCATCGCCATGACAGCTGTGATCATTGGATTAGATGAAACGGGACATATCAATTATGCGCGTATCGCTGTTGGGGCATGTTCACCGGTCGCACAGCGCCTTTTGTCGTTGGAAGCAGATATCATCGGCCAAAAAATATCTGATATTTCCGTTCATCTATCACATCTCGCACCGCTATCTCCTATTTCTGACGTCCGAGCCAGTAATGAATTTCGAAGCGAGGTGGTCAAAGAGCAGATTTACCGCGCACTTTACAAGGCTATTGCGCATGATGGATAAGCGGACAGCCTATGATATCATTAGCTTTCAACTCAATGGCCAGTTAGTACAGACAGATTTGAATGCGGGCGAACGCCTGTCTGCAACACTCCGTGACAAAATGCATTCACGCGACGTGAAAATTGGCTGTGATGCGGGTGATTGTGGAGCTTGTACTGTGTTGATTGATGGCGCACCAGTCTGCGCCTGCTTAACGCCAGCTCACCAAGCGAATGGGAGATCAGTCGAGACCTTAAGCGGTCTTTATTTAGAAAATCAGCACGCAAAGAAGCTTGCAGACAGCTTTCAGTACTACGGTGCAGCTCAATGTGGGATCTGCACGCCCGGTATGATGATATCCGCTGTTGCCTTGCTAAATAAGAATCCAATGCCAAATGCCAATGATGTGGCCAATGCTCTGGCGGGCGTCTTATGCCGCTGTACGGGGTACCGCAAAATTATTGATGCAGTTGTCGCAGTGGGAACCAAAAATTTACCAGACGATGCCAAAGGTCACACCGGAGCTGGCATTCGCCGTTTGGATGGCCTTCAAAAAGTGAATGGTACCGAACAATTTGGGGATGATATTGCGCCAAGTGATACCTTAGTGATACGCGTTATTCGCTCGCCGTTCCATCGGGCCAGGTTTCATTTTGGCGATTTAGAGACTTGGACAAAAGAAACTCCTGGAATTGAAACTGTTTTGACTTGCGCTGACGTAAAAGGTGAAAACTGTTTTGGAGTCATTCCCCCCTTTGCTGATCAGCCCGTTTTTGCAGAAAGCGAGGCCCGTTTTCGAGGTGAAGCAGTCGCAGCGATTGTTGGCCTTGCCAGCTCAATTGAAAATTTTGATGAAAGTGGCTTTCCCGTGGTCTGGGAAGAACAGCCACCAAGTATGAGCGTATTTGAAGCGATGGAAAAGGATGCACCTTTACTGCATGAGCATCGCGATGGAAATGTCATGTGCGCCGGTTTTGTCAATCGCGGCGTGCCAGACGCTGCATTAAAGAACTCTGATGTTACGGTAGAAGGTCATTTCAGCACCAGCTTTGTCGAACATGCCTATATAGAACCCGAGGCTGGTTTTGCCCTAGTTAGAGATGGTCGCGTCGAAATCTATGCCTGCACGCAAGCCCCAGTTATGGATCTGGACGAACTGGAGAAAATTCTCGGAATCGACCGCGCTGATATTCGCATTGTTCCAACCGGTGTTGGCGGTGGTTTTGGCTCAAAACTTGATATCTCAATTCAACCCTATCTGGCAATTGCCGCGCTCAAGACTGGCAAACCAGTGCGCATCACCTATTCTCGAACAGAGTCCATGCAATCAACAACCAAACGACACCCTGCAGAAATGTCAGTCAAAATAGGGGCTTCCCAGGATGGCAAACTAACAGGCATGGTTTTTGTCGGATTGTTTAACACCGGTGTCTATGCAAGCTGGGGGCCAACAGTTTCCAATCGCGTGCCAGTGCACGCCTCTGGCCCTTACCTGTTCACAAATTATCGTGCTGAGGCCAAAGGCATTCATACAAATTGCCCACCCTCT
>JAQWKM010000163.1 GCA_029247845.1 Paracoccaceae bacterium
CTGCGCAAGCGCCGGACCCAGAGCCAATATCCAGAACATTTTTGCCCGCAATATTAACGCCAGTTATCACCCGTGCGACCTCGTCCCGTCCACCAGGGGACAAAAACCCATCGCCCCATATTTCCTCAAGAAACCCAATTACTTGCATGTCGTAAAGAATCTCGTCTTGCATGTGTTGCTCCTCTATAGCAGAATTGCATTTTGCTATAGCAATACAAGGGTTTTTGGTGGTCTAACATACGGAAATAATTTTTTATGGAAAGTAAATGAAATATTCTTTCCCCCTAATTTAGTGCCAGGGTTTTTAGTAAACTCTCTTAGTGCTGGTCAAGAGTATTACTAGGCTTCCAGTCTCCGTCACCGTTTGCCTCAAGTTTTTCCTTTGACCTTAAATGAATGGTTTTCGGCATTGTTATTATTAGGCAACCCTGATACTTTTGTTATCTCTGACGTTGGCGGTGAGTGGACGATTAAGTCACTTGTTATTGTCAAAACTATCATAAATTGGAAAACGTTATTTCACTTGTTCGATTATAAATGTTGGGTAGGGGCTAGCGAGCTCTGAGGTCAGCTCCTTTAATTTTTCTTGTGTATCACCGTCAGAAAATCGCTTTAAATGCAACCCACCTTTTACTAGAAGCGTATCCCAACCAGCCTCATGTCCGCCCGCAATATCGTTTTCAAGACTGTCCCCCACCATTAATACGTGTTCCGCGTTTAACATTAACTTTAAATTTTCAAAGATTGGCCGATGTGGTTTACCATAATAGATAACTCTGCCACCTTTTTGTTGATAATCGAACGCCAACGCACCTGGCTGGCTGACCTGTCTGCCACCGGAACGAGGCCCTTTATGATCAGGATTCGTGCAATAAACGGGTATTTGTCGGTCTAGCGCCTTTTCAAGTATGAGGTCCCAATCATGCAGAGAAGCGCCATCTGGAAAACCCATCAAGAGGATGGCATCGCAATACTTTATATTTTTACTCAATCGTAAATTTAACTCAGCTGCAAATTTGTCTGCATCCCCAGCGGCCCTTTGGATAGCGAAAAATGTTTGTTCAGAAATTTTCTTATTCAAAATTTCGGTTGCAAATGCCTCACCACTAGTCATGACAGCATCAAACCATGCTTTTTCAAAGCCAAAGCTATAGATACGCTGTGCATTTGAGGACGCGCGCTTACCAGAATTTGATAACACAGCTAAGCAGTGGCCAGATAGGGTCAATTGTTTCACTGTCTGAACTGCAAAAGAGTAGGGTTTCGCACCATCATGCAACACGCCCCATTGGTCAAAAACTATAGCATCGTAATCAGATGCTATCTCTATGATTGAATTGATCTCGCGCGTCACCAACATAAAATACTACCAAAGATTTTCTATAATCGCATTCTGCAATTAATTTTTACAGCTCATTTAGCTTTATATCCAGTTCATCCTAATAAATGCGCCTAAAAGCATTCTGCTGCATTAACAATCATAAAATCACGATTAGTATTATGTCTATATGATAGCGCCCCGCACCTTTGCAGAGACCCACTCAGAAATGAAAACGGTTACTAAAATGACTAACAAAATCATAGAAACTTGAGTCCAAGCCAAAGTGTTTAACGAGCCGTTAAGCTGTAAGCCAATCCCACCAGCTCCGACCAACCCAAGTATAGTTGATTCACGTATATTTATATCCCAACGATAGATAGCGACGCCTGCAATGGTGGGCAGGACTTGCGGGAGAATACCAAAGATCATCTTTTGGGCACCATTTGCACCGGTAGCTTCGATGGCTTCAACTTGAGTATGATCAATTTCTTCAATAGACTCATAGATAAGTTTTGCGCAAAAACCTACTGACCTTAAGCCAATTGCAATCGTTCCAGCTAACACGCCTGGCCCCAGAATGAAAACCAAAATCAATGCCCAAATCAATGAGTTAACGGATCGGGACGACACGATAATAAATAACGCTGCTGTTCTTACAACTATGTTTGGGGTCGTATTTCTCGCGGCCGCAAATGCTACTGGACCAGCAATTACCATAGCTATCAAAGTTCCTAAAGTCGCAATATTAATAGTATCCCACACGGGTTTCCATAACTGATCGATATATGACCATTTAGGGGGAACCATTCGAGCGGCAATATCAGCCGCTTGGTTAGGAGCATCCGTAACAAAAAACCAAATGGTTTTTTCGGATATCATTTGCCAAGCATAAGCGATAACTGAAAGACTTATTAACCAAAAAAACCATCTGATCCATTGCTCTTTATCAGTTCGTTGTTTCCAAATCTCGCCACCGCTGGTTTGGTTGGTAGGCATTATTGCACCCACTTTCTCATAAAGCCTGAGGTATATTCTAAGATCATAACAATAAGGATAATGATTAATAAAATCGCAGCCGCTGTATCAAATTCATAGCGAGAGAAGGCTGTGTTTAATGTCGCGCCAATTCCACCGCCACCAACGATACCAACTACCGCAGACTCACGAAAGTTTATATCTAGCCTGTATATAGACAAGCCAATCATTCTTGGCATGACTTGAGGCTGGATGGAATAATTGACCCATTGGAACCAGTTTGCACCGGTAGCTTTCACCGCTTCAGCCTGTGAAGGATTACAATTTTCTATATCTTCAGCTAAGAGCTTCGCATAAAAACCAATTGTTCCTAATGCCAAAGCTACAAATCCTGCAAAAGGTCCAAAGCCAAAAAGTTTGACAGCAAATATAGCCAAAATTATTTCTGGAAACGTTCTAGACGCAGCAATTATTCCTCTGCAGATCAAATACACCCAAGCCGGAGCTAAATTGCGTGCCGCACCTAAGCCAACAGGTATAGATAGCGCTATCCCTGCAACTGTAGATACAATCGCCATCCAAATACTTTCTGCAATGCCTTCCCAAACCACACCACGATTATCAGAAAAATTGGGGGGGAAAAATGAATCTAAGAAACGCTGGGCCCTTGGTAAACCTTCTTTAATGCGTTCAAGGTTTATATCCATTGTCCCTAAGGCCGCAGCTAAATAGAGAGCTACGCTAATGAAGAGAAACCACCTAAGAAAATCATTCTTTATGAAGGGTGCTTTTTTCCAAATACTTGGGTAGTTTAGTGTTGGAGACAAGTTTTTCATAATCAAAGCTCGTCTTCTTCATCTTCAGCAGCCTTGATAGTCGCTGACCAGTCTTCTTCTCCGTAGATCCGGGTAAGAACGTCAGGGGTCAATCCATCTGGAGCCCCGTCGTAAACTACTGCACCTAATTCAAGTCCTACTACACGTTGTGCGAACATTTGCGCCAAAAACACATCATGAATATTTATGATTGCAGTCAAGCCGCGTTCTATACAAAGCTCCTGAATCAAGCGCATTATCTGGCGCGAGGTTTTTGGATCAAGACTTGCTGTTGGCTCATCAACAAGCAGCACATCAGGATCTTGTATGAGCGCACGACAAATTCCAACTCTTTGTCTTTGCCCCCCCGATAATTCATCAGCTCTTTTATCTGCCATGTGTTTCAATCCTACGCGATCCAGCAAGCGATAAGCCTCCTGAATATCAGCGCTAGGGAATTTTCTAAAATAACTTCGCCAAAAACCTACATAACCCAAACGCCCCGATAAAACATTTTCCATTACGGTAAGCCTTTCGACCAATGCGTATTCCTGAAAAATCATACCCATTTTTCGCCGTGCTCGTCTCAGTGCGGATGACGAGAGACCAGTCAATTCCATATCCTTAAGTTTAACACTGCCTGAGGTCGGTTCGACCAACCGATTGACGCAGCGAATAAGCGTTGATTTTCCGGCACCAGACGGACCAATAAGGGCTAAAACCTGACCTTTCGGAACTTCAAGAGAAACGCCTTTAAGCGCATAGTCACCCGTATCATAGCGTTTTTTTAATTCACTTAATTGAAGCATTATTATCTCGCAGTCTGAATTGACCAAAAAGTCGAGCCTGATTATTTTTTAACCTGGCCCGACTAAAGTTTATTTGCAGTCGTAGCTTACTTCATTTGCTGCATCGATTTGCCGAATAACCGCCCAGTCATTCTTGTGCCTAATACCCACAAATCGATCTGCTTTAGCAAATTCTTTTTTGTAAACTGGGTCTGAGTCAAAATCAAAAGTAAAGAAGGCCGATTTGATTTTCCCAACTAACTCAGGGTGTAGATTGTGTGCATGTCCATAGCCCGTTGTCGGGAAAGTTGCCGACTTATAAACAGACCGGATTTTATCGGCTTCAATAACACCTCTACGCACCATTCGTTGCAAAACTGAATTGGCAATAGAGGCAATTTCATAATCGCCATTGTAAACACCTAATATCGAATTGTCATGCTTACCCGAGTACGTAGGAGTGAAATCGCGATCAGCGACCAAATCAAATTCACCTTTCAAAATTGCAGAAGGTGCTTTGAAACCCGAGTTAGATGTCGGCGATGTAAATGCCATCGTTTTGCCTTTAATTTCAGCGGGCGATTGGATAGAGCTATCTGCATGAACAATGATTTCCATTTCATATCCATACGAGCCGTCATCTTTTGCATGCATTGCAAACGGTACAAAACCCGAACAACTAACAGCTATAGGATTTGATCCAGTATTAAAACCTGCAATATGTAAACGACCAGATCTCATGGCTTCTAGCTGAGCCGCATTTGATTCCACTGGAAAAAATACAACCTTCCTATCAGTATAGGACTCTAAATGCTCGATAAATGGTGTCCAAATATTTGCGTAGACTGCAGGATCTTCAACAGGGGTGTATGTAAAGATCAAGGTTTTTGGATCTACCCAATCCTTTGGATCTAAAGGTAAGTCAGCCACTTGGTCCATATTTCGATCGCAATAGGCCTGGTCTAGGGTCCCACGGTGGCAATCTTCCGCAAGCGCGTGTGTAACACCGAGCCCAACGCAAAATGTCATCGCTACCGTAAGAGCTGAAAGTTTTGTTTTTATATTCATTTGGTCCTCCCATAGATATTATGTTTGATTCCATGGACGTTATTCATAGAAAGTTTCCAAAACAACTACATTTATGTCAAAAGCCATTTTATTTTGTTACTAATTGCGAAGATTGACGCCGATGGAGATTTGAGCCTTCTCTTTTGTCTCCTATGACAGTTAAATGCTGGTATAGTTTTAGGAGGGGAAGGACAGCGCTCGTTATAAAGTGGCCTGTTTAGGCTCTCAGATTCTCAATCGTTGCACCAAAATCGTCACCATTTTCTTGCATATCAATACGCCTATTTTCAAACCAAATTGAGTTTCCTTTTTACGAGGCTGCCCTTGTATGCTCTAATTTAATGGAACCCTAGCACCCGCGCCCGAAACAAGTGAGAATAATACTAAGTTATTTTTATATGGGTTTTTTTATAATAATCAGCTAATTTGAGTGCCCTTTTATATATTTTTTAGTTCCCTTATTCTTTTGACCGCTAGTCTTTGATTTGCAAAACGGCGATTTCAAAGAAGTCGTTATTTTGGCCTAGAAAGTGGTGCAAAAAGTAAGAGCTCTAACGCGCGCATTTATTTTGCATTTAAAGAAGAAACAAAGGCCTTAAATGCAGCGACGATATCAGCCTCAGGTTCCTCGCCAGTAAAACCCCTAAGGTAGCCCTCCAATCGATTTAAACGTTCCAACATAGGTTCATGCACCTCCATTGCATGATAGCCGAGCTGCATAAAATAGATAATGCGGGCACGTATATCTGCATCATATTGGGAAAATCCGTGTCTTTCGAACATATTTGCAACTGCAGTTAGGCGCGTTTTGTCGGCCAAATCGATGCGCTGACGAACTGCTCCATCACGGCGAGACCATTCTCGAATGGCAAAATCCAAACCTCGGTCAAAAAGGCGAGGGTCAATGAAACAACGAAAAAAATTACAGGCCGCTTCAGAAATATTCCGAGTTTCTAAATTACAGTTTTCAATTAACCGCTGCGTGTTTCGAATTTCCCAGTCGTCTAGTAGCTTTTCCAACAAGTGCTTGCGACTTTTAAAGTACCAATAAAAACTGGAACGAGAAACGCTAAGTCTTTCCCCAATATTAATCACCTTGACCTCAGCCACACCCTCACTAACTAAAACATCTCTTGCAACGTTCAGCCAATCCTCCGCCGTCACCTTAACATGGCCAATCAGAGGTTTCTTATCAGGGTTATCCCGGTGTAAAAGTAAAGGTGTGCGTTGGTTCATTTCAATTTTCCGGTTGAGCGCCGCCTTCTTTAGTACGTTTTGCAATAAAATCCCTCAACGCATCAAGCTTTTTATCATCGACCGGCGGACCTGAAGCTTCTGCAAGAATTCGTTTCCACACCTCAATAGCGCGGCTTTAGGCATCTTTTGAGTCACGTTCAGTCCAAGTCCCATGATTTGCATAGTCATGCACTATCGGCTCGTAGAATTCAGTATTATACCGTGACATTTTTTGGGTTGTAGCAAAAAAATGTCCTCCTGGAGCGACCTCGCTAAGAGACGAGGCAAGCCCTATTTCATCTGCCCCAGCTTGCTTTCCAGCACATAGCTCAGCAACCATATTAAGTACTTCGACATCAGTTATCAGCTTTTCATAGGATACAGTTAATCTATCCTCTAACCAACCAGCAGCATGGATAATTACGGTCGTACCCGCCATTAGACACCCCCAAAGTCCAAATTGATTTTCATTAGCAGCCTGAGCGTCATTGAGATTAGAAGCAGAACCGGCAGCAGAGTGCCATGGCAGTCCCAGGAAACGCGCGAGTTGCCCCGCAGCAAGTGAAGCTTGAAAGTGTGCCAGTGTTCCATACGCTGGCGCACCAGATTTCATATCGACATTCGATGCGAATGTACCATAGCAAATTGGTGCACAAGAAAGGGTAACCTGAGTTAACACAATTGCAGATAAAGCTTCAGCATGGCTTAGTGTGATTGATCCAGCCACTGTGATAGGTGCCATCGCTCCCATCAATGTGAAGGGCGTCACAATTGAAAGTTGGCCATAGCGCGCAAAATCTATCAATCCTTGCGCCATTGGAATATCCAATGTGCGTGGGCTATTAGTGTTGATAACCGTATAGCAATGCGGGTTATCCCGAAAAGCCCTATCAGACACACCTCTAAAGTCCCGGATCATTTCGAAGCAATCCATCGCCTGCGGCGTTCCTCGTGAAAAAACGAATGGAAACTCGTCACTATGTATCATCTGCTCTTCAACAGTAAAATAATGCCTCAGATGGGTAGGAATGTCCTGAGGCTCTAGTTGCGGTGATATCATTTGGAACACATCAAAATACTGGGTAAGCTTCAGATATTCGGTATAATCGCGCGCCGAATCTGGGCGACGGCCACGTTCAAGGTCAGTTGCGTTGGGCGCACCGGCTCCGGCTTGAAATACTAGGCTCCCCAGTTCCAGAGTGACATCACGATGGCGCGCTCCAGCCTGTCCCTTAATCGACCTAGGCGCCATATGCAAAGCTGCCTTGACTATGCCCCGTCCAATAAAAACCATATTGCTGTCTTCATCCACGCGCGCCCCGGCAGCCGCGTAGATTTTGCGAGCCTCTGGTAAAAGAACCTTAATTCCATATTCTTCCAAAATGCGAAGTGCACTGTCATGCATATTGGCTATTTCATCCAAAGAAAACACATCCATCACAGGGAAAGGGTTTTCAAATCACTGTAATTTACCTTGCGGTTAGAGGCATTTAGGCCTTGAGTTGCCCTTATCCGTCGACCGCGTCGCGGGCTACGTCTTGATACTACATTATCAATGGTCATTGGTTAAACTGCCAGAATGTCTTTTTGACACCGTTCGCATTGACTACGCAGCGGACCGCTTCACCATCAGTGATCATTTCAAGCATAGGTTTTTCCTTTTAGATTCTGCATCAGACGCAGTCTTGGAGGTTTAGGGCGATATATGTCTGTACCACGATTTTCTTTCATTAGAGGGAACCAGAGTTGACGAGAAAACATCTTAGACTTCTGCTCGATCACAAAGAGGTTTGCACTCGAGCTTTTGTTGGTTAATGCGCAATTGAACTTTTTCATAAGTGTTAGCCTTATCTTAACCACTGCTGAATAGAACAATTTGAACTTGGGTTATTTTATTAGACATGTCTGTCTAATGCTATATACATTTAATCAAAGATAGATGTCTAGCTATTAAAAGGCCTGATCATGAACAAGTCTCCGCCAAGGGTACATCTATTTGCAGACCTACATTTGCAACCAATGTTTGAATACGGCGATCAAGCTGCAGCAATTCAAGTCTGCGGGGCAGAGGACATGTCAGAACTTGCCTCAGGATATGGGCGTTTGAACAATGCAAGGTTCCCTTGGACGATAAAGTATGACGAGATACTAATCGTGTTGGAGAGGGCGCTCACAGTTCATGCAAATGACACATCC
>JAQWKM010000138.1 GCA_029247845.1 Paracoccaceae bacterium
TTACTGTCTGAGGCCGAGCGACCCGTGATCATGGTTGGCGGTGGTATAAAGAATACATCCGCCGCAGATACAGCAATGGAATTGGCCGAAGCCTTTAATATTCCTGTCGTGTCTTCACCAGGTCACGGGGATGCCGTCCAATTTGGCCATCCCCTCAATGCAGGACAAATGGGCCCACGCGGGAATGCAGTTGCCTCTCGTCTAATGAAAGAGGCAGATGTTATTTTGGCCCTTGGCACGCGCATTGGGTTTAACGCTACGTTCTACAGTTATGACAACATCAATCGTGCGGCCAAGATTATCCATGTAGAACAGGAACCGACAGCCATAGGCCGTTATTTTCCCGTTGAGATGGGTATCTGGGGCGATGCACCAACGGTTGCCCGACAGCTTTTAACAGAAGCCAAAAAATTTAATCAGCGCAAAGAAGCACTGGCTTGGAGCGAAACACTCAGAGAAGATCGCAGCGCATTTCTTGCACAACGCGATGCCGATGCCCTGATTGACGCCAATCCAATTCAACCCTCAGGTCTTTACAAAACACTGCGCGACGTATGCCCTAAAGAGAGCGCATATACGATGGATGCAGGCACCTTGTGTCTTCAAGCCACTGATGCACTCAATTACTGGCAACCCCAAAGCCTCTTTACTCCACTTGATTTCGGTCTGGTTGGTTTTTCTTTTGCCGCCGGCCTAGGGGTAAAACTGGCAATGCCAGAGCGCCCAGTTATTTCCCTGATGGGTGATGGCGGCTTTGGAATGACCACATCGGAACTCTCTACTGCAGTAGATTACGGAATTAATACAGTAACAGTTGTCATGAACAACGGGTGCTGGGGCGCTGAAAAAGCCTATCAGCGTGATTTTTTCAATGGCCGTTATATTGGTGCGGATATCTCCAGCCCACCCTTTGACAAGCTTGCCGAACTTTATGGGGCGAAAGGGTATCACGCTGAAACGCTGTCTGAGACGGCAGCCGCAATTGAGGCGGCTCTTACATGCGGTAAACCCGCGGTGATTGATGTACAGGTTGACCCCGCGGCGCTTTATTCGTTCCGCCGCGACAGTTTCAAACACAGAGGATAATAACATATGCATTAAAAAACCTATCCCGCAACCGAAGCCCAACGCAAAACAGGGGATTGGAACCCATTTTGGGATACGTTGGCAGAGCTTGATGCCGATTATCTCGGGACTTTTTTGGCATTTCGCGCCGTACCTCAAAAAGGACCATTGCCGCAAAAATATAAAGAATTGATATTTATCGCGATCAATGTGGCGACGACGCATCTTTGGTCATCCGGAGTACGGCGTCATATGCGAAACGCGCTCCAAGCTGGCGCGACAAAAGAAGAACTCCTTGAAGTTATCCAGTTGACTTCCATCATGGGTATTCATTCTATGACGATGGGTGTCCCTATCCTGATGGAAGAATTGGAAAAATTTAAAATGAAATCGTGACTTTTTAACTTGTTAGGGGGAGAGCCCAAGGTCACGAGCTGCGGATAATTGGGAAATCTTAATTGGTGGACTAGGCGCAAGATGCAAGCAGGTACCACTGCTGCTTATCAGCAAGAAACATTCACTTTTTAGCATGTCACACCCCGCAAAACGCCGAAGCACACACGGTCGTTACCCTGCCTCGGGGTTGTGCACGACGCTTAAGTAGTTATGCTTGAAATTACTAGCTTGATAACAAAGAATAATCAGGGCTCCCTTATGAAGCATGAAGCCGATCCTTTTTTTCAACCCGTTTCCGCGATGGAACTTGCTCGTTTTGCCGGTGTGCCAACTTTCATGCGGCTCCCCTCTTTGAACCCAGAGCACCCTCGTTTTAGCGATGTAAATATGGGTTTGCTGGGCGTACCTTGGGATGGGGGGACGACCAACAGACCTGGAGCGCGACACGGCCCCCGCCAGATGCGCGATTTATCCACCATGATCCGAGCGATGAACCCGGTGACAGGCGTTTCACCCTTTGCCAGCGTTAATTGCGCCGATCTGGGTGATGTGCCACCCAATCCAGTAGATATTCAAGATAGCCTCAATCGGGTAACAGACTTCATTTCAGTCATGAAGGAACAAAATATTACTCCGATGACAGTGGGTGGCGATCATCTGGTCACGCTTCCTATTCTGCGCGCATTAGCAGTTCAAGGGCCTTTAGGCTTGATCCAGTTTGACAGTCACACAGACCTTTTTGACAGCTACTTTGGGGGCTATAAATTTACCCACGGGACTCCATTTCGCCGCGCAATAGAAGAAGGTCTGATAGATCCAAAACGCTTTGTTCAAGTAGGCATTCGCGGAACTGCTTATAACCTTGATGATATCGAATGGGGTATTGATCAAGGTGTCAGAATCATCCGTATAGAAGAACTCTTTGACCGTGGTATTCCCGATGTCATGACGGAAGTGCGCCAGATTTTTGGAACTTCACCGACGTATTGCACCTATGATATTGATTTTGTTGACCCAACTTTTGCACCGGGAACTGGAACACCAGAAATTGGCGGCCCCAACAGTTTTCAGGCACAACAGGTCGTGCGTGAGTTGACCGGCGTGAACTTGATTGGCGCTGACTTAGTCGAAGTCTCTCCGCCGTTAGATGCTACCGGTGGAACAGCCTGGCTTGCAGTATCACTGATGTTCGAATTGATGTGCATTCTGTCACAAACTATTAAAACCTGACTGCATTCAACGAAATACACGTAAAATTTCATTTTCAAAGTCGAGTTAAGTGCCACTCAACACTTTTAAAAACATTATTCTGTACCTTAGTTATACATGTAAATCAGTCTGGAACACCGATCTGGTAACATTGCTTCAGCCTCCCAGCATAAATTAGTTCTAGGCCAGTAAATTAGCTAAAACTTTCGTAAAGCTCGCCCATACAGATAATTTTAGTTGATAGAAAATTTTAACTTATTAAGTTAGCACTTCAAAATAAACCAAGGAATTTAATATGCAAACACCTCTGGACACAACTACAATTGGGGCTTTTGCCAAACCAGAATATTTACCTATTAGAGATTGGTTTGATTTAGCTCGTCAAACCGGTGGAATGAGCACTCCTAAAACCACACATAAATACTCTGTAGATGTAAAAAAAAATAAGAATACGCATGAAGCTTTATTTATAAGAGCGGCTAAAGAAATCATAGGCATTCAACTCCGTGCGGGTATTTCAATTCCAACAGACGGCGAGGTGCGGCGAGAAAATTACATTCATTATCATTGCAGACATTTAGATGGGTTTGATTTTGATAATCTAGAGCATCGCACTCTGCGTGACGGCGCTTATGAGACAGTCTTGCCTGCTATTAGAAGTAGAATTACACATACTACAAAAGCTTATAGTTCGCATGATTATAAGGCAAGTCAAGCTGTAAGCCCAAAGCCAGTGAAATTTACTCTACCGGGGCCTTTGACAATAATGGATACCACTGCCAACTGTTTTTATGATAATCGGGCTGAACTGAATGCAGCTTTAGCAGCGACGATTAACAAAGAAATTTTGGCGCTTGTGGATGCAGGTTGCAGTTACATGCAAATTGATGAACCACTATTCGCTCGTAACGTTAAAGATGCTTTAGATTTTGGCATGGAAGGACTTGAAAGATGCTTTCATGGTGTGCCAAAATCTGTCACTAGAATTGTACATATGTGCTGTGGTTATCCTGATCACTTAGATGATGTTAATTACAAAAAAGCTGATCCTTTGAGTTACCATAAGCTTAGTAAATGTATTGACGAAGCGGAATTTGATCAAATCTCCATTGAAGACAAACATTGTTGTAATGACTTGGGTTTACTGGAGCAATTTCAATATAAAACTGTGATTTTCGGTTCTGTGGCAATTGCGTCAAGTCGTTTAGAAACCGTTGAGGAAGTTGTTGTGAGGCTAAAAGCTGCACTTAATCATATTGACAGAAGGCGCTTAGTAATAGCTCCTGATTGTGGCCTTGGCCTGCTGTCGGCAAAATTGGCAGAAGCCAAGTTACGAGTTATGTGCAAAGCGGCCAAGATTATTTAAAAAGTTTTCAAAATTATTCACTACATTGATGTTCCCAGTTTAATCTATTTTTTATTCGTGCGCTTATACAGTGTGTTAGTAACACCATCTGAAGTAAACTATAATGAAATCCACAACTGCATTATGCCGAGGCAAGCATTGGTTAAAAGTTATTCCATTTTGGATACAGGAATGCACTTCGCAAATATTTTGGTTGTTATTTAAAAATTAGTGTGGTGATTATTACGAATTATATTAGGAGGGAACTATGAAAGAACTTAAAAATTCCACTCAACAAACGTCGAAGGCAGTAAAAAAGTTCAATAGACGCACACTTTTAGCAAGTGGCGCTGCCTTGGCTGCTTTTACACCTGTTGCGCCGATGTTTGTCAAAAATGCATTCGCCGCCACAAGTGGTCAAGTAAATGTACTAATGTGGGGCGAATATTTACCAGACTCTGTTATTGCTGATTTCAAAGCGAAAACTGGGATCACAGTTAACCACACAAAAATTGGAGATAACGGAGAAATCATTTCAAAAATGAAAGCCGGCGGTGGTGCTGGCTATGATCTAGCGAGCCCTACCAATATGAGAGCGCTTCAGTGGGAAAACCTAGGAGTACTTCAACCATTTGATATGAATAAAGTGACAAATATTGGAAATGTTAATCCTGGAATGGTTGCAGTCGGAGAACGCGATTGGAACTTCGGGAATAAAGGATCTCATTGGTTACCGCAGTTGTGGGGTACAGAGTCTATCTCGTGGAGAACAGACAAATGGACGCCTGATGGGTTACCCAGCTTTGGTGACATCTGGGAACCAAACCCGGGTATAGACGGGGCGTTTATGATGGGTAGGACATACTCAATGATGACCGGTTGTGGAATTTGGATGCATCATCAGGGTAAAATGGATTTCTGGTCTTCTTATAAAGACGAAGAAACCATGAGAAAAAACTGGGAAATAATCACAGCCTACTGCATCTCTAAAAAATCTAACCTCGTGAAATTCTGGTCCGGAGCAGATCCACAGAAACAAGGCTTTACTTCAGATGGTGTTGTCGTAGGTCAAACATGGGATGGACCAATTGTATCTATGATGAAAGCAGGCGAACCTGTTGCCTATCAAACAACAAAAGAAGGTGCGCTAGCTTGGGTTGACGGAATAACTATGTCAGCGAAAGCTGAGAATATAGACGAAGCTTACGAGCTTATCAATTACAGTTTCACGCCAGAAGTTGGTGGTCTCACGATCAACGAAATTGGATATAACTCCGCTGTCATTGGTGCTTCAGATCACTATACCGATGCAACAAAGGCTATTTCACAGGCGGTTTACCCTGGAGATACGGCATCTCAGTTAAACCCATGGCCACCAGAGCCACCGTGGTTTGCAGATGCGCGTGCAGAATATGCCAATAAATTCGAAACAGCTTAAGTTCTATTAATCAATAAAAATTGGAGCGCCTTAGATTTTTTCAGGGCGCTCTTTTTCGGCGAGATTTGCAATATAATAGGTTAGAGTGTTTTAAGGAATTGACTTATGAGTGCTGATGTAGAATTGCAAAACGTTTCCGTAGCCTTTGGAAACTTTTATGCAGCTAAAGATGTTAGTGTCAAAATTGAAAAAGGCGAATTCTTCAGCTTCCTTGGACCTTCCGGTTGTGGGAAGACCACTTTGCTTCGAGCAATTTCTGGTTTCTCAGAACCCTCTGATGGGATAATTCTTATTGGTAATCAAGATATGGCTGGAATTGGACCAAATAAAAGACCGACATCCCTGATATTTCAAAATCTTGCTTTGTTTCCTCTCATGTCAGTTGCAGACAACATAGCCTTTTCCTTGGAAGTACGAGGATCTGGGAGGGTTCAAAGGAGAAAACGAGCTGACGAGTTATTAGAATTAGTTGCGCTGAGTGGACAGGGCGACAAGAACGTTCATGAACTATCCGGTGGGCAGAGACAGCGGGTGGCAATCGCGCGCGCTTTGGCAATTGAACCGGCGGTTTTACTTTTGGATGAACCGCTCTCCGCCTTAGACTTAAAACTACGCCAAAAAATGAGAACAGAATTAAGAGAGATTCAAAAAAGGGTTGGTATCACCTTCATATATATTACACATGACCAAGGTGAAGCATTGACGATGTCAGATCGTATTGCTGTGATGAACGAAGGAGAGCTGGAACAAGTTGGATCCGGTCACAACGTTTATGAAGCACCTCACACCCCATTTGTTGCAACATTTGTTGGAGAGAATAATGCATTCTATGGAACTGTTAGCTCTACAGAAGGTAATATGGTGAAAGTATCATCCCATAGAAATAATTTTCTGGCGAAGGCTGGTCATTTAAGTGAAGGTAAAAAACATACTTTCAAGAAGAATGACGAAGTAATAATGTTTGTAAGACCGGAGTCAATTTTCCTTAAAGATCAAAATAATCAGGCCGATAATATTTTTACCGCAGAATTCAAAACCATTGAGTTCGAAGGAAACTTAAAAAATATTTATTTAAGTATTGATGGCAAGCAAAATGTTCGTTGTAGTATTTCCAATGCTGTAGAAACGTCGGACCTCTCGACCTCGGGAAGTGTTGAATTAAAATTCTCCTCACGCGATGCCGTCGTCCTTCCCATAGGACCATTGGCTGTTGATTAGAGAGAGCTAGAATGAATTATTTCTTCAATAAAAACGGACCTTTAATATCAACTTATTTAATAATTTCCATTGGGTTCTGGTTAGTTTTCCTTATTATTGTTCCTCAATTATATATGTTCGATTTATCATTCCGCCCTAACATACCCACTCTGTTAAGAGGTGGTCCGGACGACGTTTACACTCTAGTACATTACAAACACTTTCTTTTTGGTTCAGAAACGAGTGGAGAACGATATAATTATGTTGATGTTGGGGTTTTTCTAGACACAATTTTAATTGCTATTCTGATTACGCTTATTAATCTTTGCTTTTGCTATCCTATTGCATTTTATATCGCCAAAGTTGCAACGGCTAAAACTGCAAGGCTGTTGATTGTGTCTCTGATTATACCGTTCTGGATCAATGAGCTGCTGCGCTCATTCGCACTTCGCATATTATTTGCAGGCGAAGGATTTATCAACAATGTTCTTATTAAAATTGGTCTTATAAACTCAGGCATAAATTTTATAGCAATGGATGTCGCTCTCTACACCGGCTTGAACTATGCATACATTCTGCTCATGATTTTTCCGCTCTATAACGCGATAGAAACCCTAGATAAAAATCAACTTGAAGCAGCAGAAGATTTGGGCTCATCAATGATCAGAACCCATTTTCGTATCGTTATTCCGCATGCCAAGGCTGGAATTGCATCGGGGTGCACGATGGTGTTTATGCTAACCGCTGGTGCACTAGCTACACCAGTCGTTCTAAGCAGCCCAAATACATTTTGGTTCACACAATTAATTTATCAGTGGTTTAACATGAACGATAACTGGCCAAGGGGAGCTGCTTATTCAGTTGTCTTGCTAACAGTATCAGTTGTTTTTGTGCTTCTAATGATGAGAATATTTAAAGTAAAAATAGGTGAGATTGTACGATGAAATCTCAACAAGCTTTAAATATTTTACTAGGTATTTATATTTGCATCTTTTTTACTTATCTTTTCGGACCACTTGTCATAATGAGCATCACGGCTTTCAACTCAGCCGAATTTCCATCAGTAACACCTTGGGAGTGCTTTAGTTTCCGATGGTTCAACGAAGGAAAAATAGCTTATGATGGTCAACATCTTGCAGGATTAGCAACAGATTGGAGATTACACGAAGGACTGATTACGTCCTTGAAAATTGGATTGGGAGTCGTTCTTCTATCAGTTCCTATCGGATTATCAGCCGCTCTTGTTTTGACGCAGGTTCACAGTCGATTTAGGACAGCATTTTATTCCATTTCTATAATGCCAGTATTATTTCCAGGTGTGATTATTGGTATTTCAACAGTAGTTCTTTGGGACCGCATTGCCACTATGGGCGGCGGTGGTCTTGCCACGCAACTAGGAAGGAATGGTGTTTTCCTCACTATCTTGGCTCAAACCTGTTTCATCTCGACTTATTGTTTTTTGATTTTTGTAGCCAGATTACAAAGGTTCGATCAAACGCAAGAGGAAGCTGCGCTAGATCTTGGTGCTAGTCAAACTCAAGTCTTTTTTAAAATATTAATACCTTATATGATGCCAGCCATTGCTTCGTCCTGCGTAATAGCGTTTCTAGCTTCTTTTGAAAACTACAATACCACAGTATTTAGTATTTTATCTGATCAAACTCTTACTACCGTTATTGCGTCAAAAGTTCGTCTAGGAATAAGCCCAGCAATTAGCTCTCTTGCATTAGTTATTATTTTAATAACCTTAACTGTAACGATAGCGTACGAAGTACTTCGTAGGCGAGAAGATGCAAAGAAGAGAGAAATTGAAGCGGACGCCTTATATACTCAAACGTTGGATTCGCGCCTCAAAAAAGTTGACAAAAACACATTCTCGATCCCAAAACCAATCTTTGGCATATTATTCGTTATCATAATTTGCATTTTTGGCTTCAATAAACTGGTGGAGAAAGAGATCTACGGGTCTGCTTGTATTGCGGCAACGGAAAAAGAAAAGAAGTCCAATTTTGCGGAACAATTGAAACTATTGCAAAAGAACGCTGACAAAGCGAGCCAAACATCATCAGAAAATGGTGATACTGATCAGAAAAAAGAATTTGGTGATATTTTTGGAGATCCAGATTTATTCAAGAATTTTGGAGGCTTTGATACAAAGAAAAAGGATGCGCCCTAAGCGTATTACCTAATTTAGGCAGGCTTTCCAAGACATAGGCTTTTACTATAATTGTGGAAGCCCACCATACACATCAGCATCAAATTTAACAAAAAAATACTAACTTGGTCTCAGCTTAGTAAATAAATGAAAATTAACGCCTTTATAGGCGAAAAAGTAAACAAGAGGTGTCTTTGTGGACTAAATGCCATGTATAGAAGTTGGTATAAAAACAAGTAATTGTTTTTATACCACTGCAATGTTAGTGGAAAATCCCTGTAAAAGATGGACACAGAAAGCTCAAAGTCCAAAATTTCTAACCGTATAGGCCAACACCTGATGCGTCTCCTAAAGCGACCTTGTTATAGCTCGGAGCTTGATGTCCACTGAACTGTAATTTAGTCCAATCTGCATATTCCAGATAGTGAGCATTATCGATAGATGCTAACAAGTGCATACTTATCTCAGGATACAAATGTGAAGACACTCGCACACCAGCTTTTGCAGCGAGTTTTGCACTTCTCAGCCATTGCGTTGCGCCACCAATCTTAGCAACATCAGGCATTAAGTAATTACTTGCATTTAAGTCTAATGATCGTTGAACTTCAGTTAGGGACCAAAGGTTTTCACCAAGCTGTATTGGTGTTTTAGTTAAAGCAGTAAGCTTAGAGGCACTCTCTAGTAGCTCTGCGGAAATAGGCTCTTCTATCCATATCAATCCATGATCGTCTAATACCTGACATCGTGCAAAAGCTTGCTCCACAGACAAACCTTGATTGTAGTCCACCATCAACTCAACTTGGTTACCTAAAGTGCCTTGTAATGTTGTTATTAAGTGCACTTCCTCATTCACAGTTTCATATCCCAGCCTTACTTTCATTCTTGAATTACCTAAATTCACAAAATGCTCTGCTTGACCGATAACCGAAGCCTCAGAACCAATGCCTAATCCCGAGCTTTCATAGCAATGAATATGCTGCGTTGCGCCACCCAAAATCTGATACAGTGGCTTGCCAACAGCTAACCCCAACATATCCCATGCGGCCATATCAATAGAAGCTACTGCCATAGTGAGAATCCCAGTACCGCCAAACAACCTAAACTTAGCTAGTAAGTGGTCTGTTAACTGCTCTGGAACACAAAAGTGGCCTTCAACCTCTTTAAAAGCTGCATTGGCTGCATGCACTAGAGACGGCAGCAAACTTTGATTTGGAGAGAATAGATAACTATGCCCCACTAAGCCGCACTCGCTTTCAAGAGTAACCAGAACTAAGAATGCATTTTCTAATGCGCCACTCGCAGTTAGCAACGGCATTGGTAGCCTTGGAGTAGCCGTTTCAATTATAATTTTTTTCAAGACAACTTGGTTTGCATAGCGAGCATCTTCTCGAGACATAAGCTCTATATTTTCAGTAAGCGAGATCATTAGTTTTCCTAAGATTAGCTTTATTTCATTGCAGAAGCACTATCATTTGTGCAATTTTGCACCTTTAGATATTTTGTCAGCAATTTTTTTATCTGCTATGTAAGCAACGCCGACTGTATTTTCCTCGTCTGGATTATGTTCAGAAAAGACCAAACGATTAGCTTTATCGTGACCAGTTTCAAACATCTCTTCTATATAAACAGCTGTCTTTACTGCACGGTTTAACGCTCGCATTCGCATATTTCTTAAAACATTCGAAGACCCAGACAAAATAATGACAGGCTGGCCGGAAATTGCTAAATAATCGTTTCCTTCTGCATCCGTATATCCCTGACCGATAATTATTTGGTTTTCAGCTACAATACCACTCATTAAAAAGGCGGTAATGTTTAGTTCTTGCCAAGGCTCTAGATCGTCACGCACTGCTATTACAATTTTAGTTTCAAACTGCATGGACTTTTCTCAAAGGTTGCATGGTTTAGACAATTAGTGGCCCTCGCATGTATAGTGAGGGTAACGGCGAATCTCAATTTAATGATTATATTGCGCATTAGATTAATGTTAACAAGTAGTTCACATGTAGCTTGATATAAAATACTAAAGTTCAAATCCTGAAACTATGCTAGTAGAGGCTCTATATTCATTTCTATTCTAAAGCCTGTAGCGTAGCCCCGACCATCAATTATATTTTTAAGAAAAGCTTTCTTTTTTCGTACATCAGGCAGATTATTAAAATAATCTGCTTTATCAAGCATCCATTTTTTTTAACTTTTGGATCTTTCACAAGGTGCCCAACCCCAACCTCAGTATAAAAAATTAATTAACCAGCCTTATCCAATACTTCTACTACGAATGACACCACATCTTCTGAGTGTGTCGAAACATCAATATCATTCCATACACCCAGAACTTTTCTATCTACATCTATCAAATACGTAATTCTGACAGGAATTTTTTCATACGGCGGTGGGCTTTGCAACAAACCAAATGACTCACAAACTTTTGAATCGTCATCAAATAGAAGGTGAAAAGGAATATTTTCATCAGATCTAAACTTATTGTGCGTATCAATAGTATCTGGCGACACGCCAATAACATCCAAGCCCATATCTATTATCGAGCTATATACGGCTGAGAAGCCCTTAGCTTCAATTGTACAAGACTCAGTTCCATCGGCAGGATAGAAATAAAGAATGGTCTTCTTAGATATTTTTGAAGTGGAAAAGAGCTTACCATCTGTCGAGTAAAGTTGAAACTCAGGAATTTTTTCACCAGCTTTTAGCATGGTAGATGAAGATGCTGATGACCTATACTCCCCATCTCCCTTTGCCTCATCACCTTCATCAATTTTGAGGTCATTTATATTTTTTATCTGTTCACCAAGTTCTGTAAGCCCATTTTCAGAATTACTTTGATGATTATGGTAAGAATCAGCCGTGAATGCAGTGGATACAAGATCAACATCCTGATTTCTGTTTTCAAGTAGCATGTCTGGGCTGGTCCACTTTGGAGTAGCTAGAGAAGAACCCTGTGCTTTTTGAAGATGGAAATTATTAAAACCATAGTAGAATTTTATTCTGCCAGAAATTATCCACGTTTTTGGAAACCACTCAATCGTCGTTATGCTGTTATTTTTTGGGCTATTTCCTTGTATTCCCAGATGCTCATCTAAAAATCCGAGTGCTTCTCCTTGGTACAATATATTTTCAGAAATGCCATCATCACTTTCAGCAAAAACAACACAAGGCCTTCCTTTGGGATTGAACTCCGATGTCATCTCACCTGCTCCAATATTTAAATGTGATTATATCTTTATAATAGACTTTAATGCTTCAAAGTTTTTTACAACAGCAAATCTATCGTCGTTGGTTTAAATATCTAACTGATAAAGGCTGCAACTAGAAACGGCCGCTATTATTTGCGCGGTAGGATAAGTATAGACGGTTATAAAAAACGCTGTTTACTAAATATAGTTAACTGGTTGGGTGAACCCTAACGACAAAAATAAAAATATAGGGAGAATTTAATTCTTCTCACCTAAGTTTTAACAAACTGAGTGCCCAAGGAGGCTTAATGGGTATTACAGCTAAAATATCAACCACCATGCCTGTTATGCTCAAGTTATTTTTTTATCTATTCATCTAAAAATATTTATAATTTTGAAGCTATTTCTCCTCAGTATAAAAAACAAATCCCTCTACTAACTAATCTAACTGGCCATTATAGTCCTTTGATATATTGCAATTCCAGTAAGCCCTGAGCCCATTAGCTAAGCCTCAGTCTATAATCTTAGAGATCCTTTAATCTGATTGTCATCATGACCTCATCCACAATATAAAGAAATTTTCTTTACCTTATTCTCTATACCGATGAATACTTGACCAAGAACTCTTAAAGCTGTGCTGGTCAAAAGTGGAAGTTTCATAGTACGTTTCTTTTAAGGAGAAAATTCAGGAAGGATTTCAAATGGAATGGGCGTTAATGCTACTTATGGCAATAAAGACGGGCGCTGCGTCTGAATTATTGGGTACATACAAAACAATGCATGAATGTCAGACGGTTGCCCAGAAACTAAGCGGAGATGCAGCTTGGTCTAACGGTAGGGAGACTTATATTGCTGGTGAAAAAACCAGCAGCGGTCAACCAAGAATAAGGATGTATTACTCCTGTTCCCCAGTACCAAAGGCATATATTTACGAGTGAGGGTGAAACAGTTTTAGCTTTTATCTTTAGATCTATTATCTGCGCTGCGCATAGCTGTATCATTGCTACCAGCATAGATGATTTATGGGCTAGGTAAACAATGAACTCTAAATCACTTGGACCTGGCCAGTTGATGGCATCTGAAATCGCCCAAGCACCTGAGGTCTTTGCATCGACAGTTCTCGCGGATCAGAGCGAAACGTTGTCGAATTTGGACTTAGGGGCGTTACAGGCGATTTACACGGTGGCACGCGGGTCATCTGATGCGGTTGCAAATATATTGTCCTATCTCTTCATGTCGCATCTAAAAATTCCAGTCACCTCGCTACCTCCATCTACTTTTTCCGTCTATCGAGGAGTCAAAATGAAGGGATCAGCTGGTCTAGTGATTTCCCAGTCTGGAGCGTCTGACGACTTGGTAGCCTGCGCAGTTGGGATCAAGGTTTCCGGCGGAGTTGTAATCGCACTCACCAACCAACCCGGATCACCTGTTGAAAAAAGCGCTGATGTTACTATCCCAATTAATGCCGGGCCTGAGCTCGCGGTACCCGCGACCAAATCTGTCATCGGTTCTATCGCGGGAGGAATGTCGTTGCTGGCTGCCGCAGATCCGGTTTACCGAGACCGTGCATCCGCTGCTGCAGTGGCGATGAAGTCGCTTGCAACGAAAGAATTTCCTGAAACCCAAAATCTTCAATCCGGTCTCATGCGGGCTAGCCACGTTTATGTCGTGGAACGCGGTACCGGATTTGGGGTGGCCCAAGAAGTCGCTCTTAAACTGAAAGAAACTTCTGCTTTGCATGCTGAAGCCTACTCCGCCTCAGAAGTTCTTCATGGGCCGCTGCAACTAGTCAAAAACCCACTATTCATAATACTCCTTGATACAGGCGAACCAGAAAGCCAAGCCAGTCTAGACGAGGCTGAGTATAGGTTCCATGAGGCTGGCGGCGAGGTTCTACGGATTGCCGCGCCAATGGGTGGGGATCACTGCCCCACTGCCGCAGCGGCAATGTTGCTTTACATGATCTACCCAGTTGTTTTAAAAACTGCTTTGGCCATGGGATTTGATCCCGATAGGCCGTCCACGCTTTCTAAAATCACTAAAACATTATGAGTAGCATTTCTGATCATATTCGCACCACGGACACTTGGAAAGAAATCCACGCCCAACCTGGCATCTGGCGAGCGTGGGCGGATGAATTCAATTTGGAGGAAATACGGACTTGGGTGGATGCTCAGGAAATCCAAGAAGTTTGGTTCTGTGGCGCAGGAACATCCATCCAAATTGGCGACATCATTGCATCTGGCATAACTTTAAGTAGCAAACCAAAAATCCTTTCAGTTCCTTCAACCGATCTTGTGGCGCAGCCTAGTTTTTATCTGAAAAGCGCCCCGATAAGTTTGCTAATCGTTAATTTTGACCGCTCAGGAAATTCCGGCGAATCTGAGGGGACTTTACGCACAGTCGAAGCCTTGGCGCCAAATGCAGTAATGCTTAACATCACTTGTAACCCTGAAGGTGCGTTAATCAAATCTACCATTGGGCGAAGCATCCTGCTACCAGCAGCTTGCCACGATGCGGGCTTTGCAATGACATCAAGCTTTTCGACCATGCTCTTGACTGCACTAGCAATCTTTGATCGCAGCACGGATGGGCGTAAAAGTTTCATAACAACCAATACAACAACTTACGTTTTGCTGAACACTTCATCAGATGCAATCGGATATGATCATGATCTGGTTAAGGAATTGCGCGAACAATTCCCCGGCGCGTCGATGACCACCATTGGATCCCAAGGCGACATTGACACAGATGCAATTAGTTTACCTGCTTGGGATACAGTCCTTTCGGTTCTCCCAGCGGAACTAGCCGGCATCATTTGGTCGGCGCAGCTTGACCTGAACATCGACGACCCATTCATGGGTAAGTCGACGCTGTCGCGCGTCGTAGATGACGTTCGTTTGCATCAAATGGAAGCCGACTGATGGTCAGAGCAGGCGGCATTGATTTGAGCGGGACCAAGATCGAAGCCCAGAAGTTTGATCGGAACTGGAATATTATCGACAAGCGCAGGGTTGACACCCCAAAGGTTTATGAAGATCTAGTGAGTGCTGTTGCTGGCCAAGTTGCTTGGCTTTGTAGTGAACAGGATATGATTCCTGTTGGTATCGCAGCAGCGGGGCTAAACGAGCCGGGGTCTGGTAATTGGATCGCCGCCAACCTTTCCACTAATGGCAAGCCGTTCGTGACAGATGTCGCAAGCGTAACTGGAATTCGAATAAAATGGGTAAATGATTCTTGGGCCTTCACGCAAGCCGAGGCAATCTTTGGCTCAGAATGTACTATGGGACTTATGGTTGGACTGGTCCTGGGAACTGGAATTGCAGGCGGAATCGCGATTGATGGCATGTTAATTAACCAAGGCAAGGGACAGTCTGGTGAGTTTGGGCATTTGCCCATTTCAGCCGCAGTTCTCGCGCGTCACGGCTTACCTGCACTCAAATGTGGATGTGGCCGGATAGGATGCTATGAAACCTATGGCTCTGGACCAGAAATGCAGCGATTGGCCCAACATCTGCTTGGGCGCGATCTTTCAACCAGGAACATTGTTGAGGCGCGCGAAATACCCAAGATCGCAACGGTCTGGAACGTCTGGATCGAAATCAACACCGCCCTAGTTTCTACGATAGTAATGGTAGTTGATCCAACGACTATAGTGCTGGGCGGTG
>JAQWKM010000175.1 GCA_029247845.1 Paracoccaceae bacterium
GCCAAAACCTCTTTTTTGAAAATTTGGCAGAACCGCAAAATAATTCAACCACCCTCTGTGTCCATCATATCCAAACATGGCTGTTGCAATAATTTCATCATTCAACAATCCAACAAAGAACAACTCTTTTTGAAAATTTAATTTACGCTGTATGTCAAAATTTGGATTATTCCAATTGCGAACCAAATCACATTGTTCCCAAATAAAGATAACTCTATTTGTATCATTAGATACAAATTGTCTGATTGCTAAGTTGGATGAACTGTTTTGATTCATTTTTGATTATTAACTTTCACAAGATGGATTTTATTAAAAAAACTAGACAAAATATAATTTAACTATACAATATAAGTTATTGTTTAATAACAAAATATGTATTAATTTTCATCTCATTCCCACTCAATAGTTCCTGGTGGTTTGGACGTGATATCGTATGTGACTCTATTTATGCCTTGAACTTCATTTATTATTCGGGTTGCGGTTTCTCCCAGAAATTCATGGGAAAACGGATAGTAATCCGCTGTCATACCATCGACCGACGTCACTGCACGCAAGACACAGGCAAAATCATACGTCCGCCCGTCGCCCATCACTCCAACAGTCCGCACGGGCAAGATGACTACAAAGGCCTGCCAAATATCGTCATAAAGTCTATACCTTTGAATTTGGTCGATAAAAACTGCATCTGCCTCGCGCAGAATATCAAGCTTTTGACGGGTAATTTCTCCCGGACACCGAATAGCTAAACCTGGACCGGGAAACGGATGGCGACCAATAAAACTATCGGGAAGCCCCAATTCATGTCCAAGCGCGCGGACTTCATCTTTGAAAAGATCTCGCAACGGTTCGACAAGCTTCAAGCCCATTTTTCCGGGCAAGCCGCCAACGTTATGATGGGATTTTATTGTAACAGACGGTCCACCACTGAACGAAACAGATTCTATCACATCCGGATAAAGTGTACCTTGAGCCAAGAACTCTGCACCTTCAATCTGATCGGCATATTTTTGGAATACGTCTATGAATAAACCACCGATGATTTTGCGCTTAGTCTCCGGATCCGATTGGCCTTCTAGTGCACCGAGAAACAGCTCTTCTTCCTGAGCATTGATCAACGGCATATGATAGTTTTCGCGAAACATTCGGACCACTTCTGATGCTTCGTTTTTGCGTAATAATCCGTGATCTACAAAAACGCATGTCAATTGGTCTCCAATCGCCTCATGTACCAGAACTGCAGTGACCGAACTATCGACGCCACCGGACAGACCACAAATGACTTTCTTGTCACCAACCTCTTTGCGGATCGTGTCTATCGCCTGTTCTCGGTAAGCACCCATCGTCCAATCACCACTAAAGCCAGCCACGCGGACAAAATTCTCATAAAGTTTTGCGCCACTTGGCGTGTGATGGACTTCTGGATGAAATTGTACGGCATAAAATCTACGATCAGTGTCAGCAATGATTGCAAAAGGCGCATTGGGCGATGTTCCATAAACCTCAAACCCGGGGGCAATCTGGCTTACATGATCGCCATGCGACATCCAGACCTGTTCACGATCGTTTTCAAACCAATTCTCAATTAAATCAAGATTTTGTGCTGACGACGTTACATACGCGCGTCCAAATTCGGCTGTGCCATGACCGCGCTCAACCTTTCCACCCAGCATTTCCATCATAACTTGCTGGCCATAGCAAATACCCAAAATAGGCACTCCAAAATCAAAGGCTGCTTTAGGTGGACGCGGACTGTCCTTGTCTATAACTGAAGCAGGACCTCCAGAAAAAATTATCGCCTTGGGCTCAAAATTAATTATAAATTTTTCAGTTACGTTCTGAAATGGGTGAACCTCACAATAAACATTTAATTCGCGCAGACGACGCGCAATTAGCTGCGTTACTTGGCTCCCAAAATCGATAATGAGAAGACGGTCATGAGTAGATTTAGTCATAGTCGCGTCGTATGACGGAAATGCACTGAGTGCAACACTTTGACCACTATGTAAGATCAAAAAGTTGCAATAAAATTCAAATTCTAAGTAATGTCGCATTTCCGTCTGAAGAGGCGCAAATAGCAACGCTCTTTTTTAGCCAAATGAAATATAATAAAAATGAGGTTCGACCGGCTGGAGATTTAAAGGGGCAAATGATGACTGAAGATAGCACACGCAAGAGAACCCGAGGCGGTGGCGGTGCTGCAAGGCGCGCAGAAAGAACTTCAGTCGTAATCGAAACAGCCAAGTTTATTGAGCGCAATATCCCAAATTTTGAGGTTTTGACGGAAGAAGCTGTTGAGATCATCGAAACCAATGCCGAAATCATATTGGAAGAAGTCGGTGTTAATTTTATCAACAACCCAGCTGCATTAGAGCGCTGGAAGAACGCTGGTGCCACCATCGATGGCGAAAGGGTACATATCCCACGCGGCCTCGCACGCAAACTTTGCTTAACAGCTCCGTCAAGGTTCACCCAACACGCGCGCAATGCAGAACGTAACGTTGAGATTGGAGGTAAATCACTTGTCTGTGCACCGGTTTATGGCCCTCCGTTTGTGCGTAATGTGGCGGGTGGAAGGCGCTACGCGACGATTGCAGATTTTCAAAAATTTGTGAAGCTGGGCTACATGTCAAAATGGCTGCATCACTCGGGTGGGACAATCTGCGAGCCAACAGATGTACCCGTCAACAAGCGGCATCTGGATATGCTGCTCGCGCATGCGACGCTTTCTGACAAACCGTTCATGGGCTCGGTTACCGAACCAAGCCGTGCTCAAGACAGTGTAGATATGTGCGAGATATTATTTGGCGATGATTTTGTTCAGCAGAATACAGTCATGACATCGCTTATCAACGTAAACTCACCTATGACATTTGACGATGTTATGATGGGTGCTCTCGAGGTATACGCTAAAAACAATCAGGCCTGTATCGTATCTTCATTTATCGTAGGTGGAGCTATGTCTCCCGTATCTGTTGCGGGCACATTGACCCAAGTCCTTGCAGAAGTGTCCGCAGGCATTGCTTACTCACAGCTTGTGCGGCCAGGCGCTCCAGCAATTTTTGGAGCTTTTGTTGCATCAATTGATATGAATTCGGGGGCCCCAACCTTTGGGACTCCAGAGGCAAGTCATATCCTCTATGGTGCAGGCCAGCTCGCGCGCAGATTGGGCCTGCCCTTTCGCTCGGGTGGCGGATTATGCGGTTCAAAACTGCCCGATGTACAAGCAGCATATGAATCCTCAAATACGTTGAATGCCGCTCTGCTTGGCGGCGTTAATTTCATGCTTCATTCGTGCGGTTGGCTTGAAGGTGGCCTCGTGTCGTCTTTTGAAAAATTTGTGATGGACGCCGATCAGTTGGGTATTTTGCATCACATAGCCAGGGGCATTGAAACAGATGTTAACGCTCAAGCCATGGATGCCATTCGCGAAGTTGGTCCAGGCGGGCATTTCCTTGGCTGCGCTCATACGCAAGAAAACTTTAAAACTGCATTTTGGCGCACTAATTTGCTCGATTATAAGCCATTTGAAACATGGCAAGAAGAAGGCGCCCGAGACACTGTAGCACTGGCCTCAGAACGCGTTGAAACTATGATACAAAATTACCAACAACCCGCTTTGGACCAAGCTATTTCCGAGGCGCTTATTGATTATGTAACGCGCAAAAAAGACTCGGTGCCAGACAGCTTTGTTTAAGCGTCTTGATAATCACTGAATTATAAATCCTGAGCTTTGCAAATGATCGCTATTAGAAAATCAAGATGATAGATCATTTGGCAAAGCGCATCTTAAGCGAGACGCTTTAGTTCATATTCACTTTCAAGATAGAACAAATGCTCTGAAACGTCTTATTGTTCACCTCCAAAGCGAAAGCCAAGTATCATGGCAAGCTTCGCGCGTATTTTTCACATTATGTCCTCGTGATTTTGGAATGAGGACAAGAACTTACAGCCAAGTGTTGCTAGCCTATAGGACCCACGCGCTTTTGCTCGTGACGTTATTTACGATTTGGAAAAATAACTCAAGGAACAAATACAAGTATTAACAATTCCCAAATCAATACACCCGTACATTGTACTTTAACGGTTCATACCCCAAAATTTTTAATTTTGAATTAGCCAAAGCGCCAACTACATTTTTCTCAACGGCTTCAAATTTACCGGTTGGTAACGGTGCAAAACAACCCTTTCAATCAGAGCCTCACTTAATCATTTTACCGCTTAGAAAAGACACAGATGTACGGCTGTTTTTGCTATAAGCTATGGCAGATGTCGCAAGGCGGTTACGCGAAGACTTTGAATTGAAATGAAAGGCCTAGATTGGCAGGATTTTATGACATCTTGTCCAAAGACCAACCGAAAAGATGCGACTGAACTAGGCGCATTTGCGCTAGTGGCTTGGGCTCTTTTTCAACTCAGCCCAAGGTCTGACAATATTGAATTGTACCGTTGCTTTTATGAAGAACGGATATCAAATTTCAAAAAACTATTTGGATAGTTAGCACGATCGATCAAGATTTTCCTACGCAAAGTGTTACATTCGCTCAGCCGCCATTATGAATAAAATATATCCTTGGGGATGGCATCATCGATTTAAAATTACCAAAGCCGTCAAAGCGAAAGAGATGACAGACATCCTTTCTCGGAAAGTCATCTTGACGGTTCGCTTTGACATTTTTTATGAGCGTCTTTTATAACCTCAGAGATCTGTAAAAGATGGCTTTCTAGGGGATTGTTTTTACGCCAAATCATACCTACAGTCCGCGCTGGTGCAGGTGCGTCAAAGCGCATCGTCGCTACGCTGGCAGCACGCGTCTCTACGTCTACCGCCATTTCCGGTATCAAAGTGACACCAATTCCCGAACTTACCATTTGCACGAGCGTCAACAAAGAGCTGCCATCCATTAGATCATGTGAAAGAGGTTCTGAAATATTGCAGAATTCCAATGCCTGATCCCGAAAACAATGCCCTTCCTGAAGCAATAAGAGTTTAATTTCTTTTAACTTTTCAGGATTTGGTACAGGTTTTCCAGCGTCTTCTGGAGGGCGCACTAAAACAAATTCTTCACTGAAAAGTGTGTGCTCCATTAGCAAGGCTTCCGATACAGGAAGGGCCACGATTGCAGTATCCAATCGCCCCTCTAGGACACCGTTGATCAAATTTGATGTCATAGCCTCCAAAACCTTAAGCGTAACATCTGCAAAATGATGCGACAAATTACGAATAACCCGTGGCAATAAATAAGGGGCGATTGTCGGAATTACCCCAATCCTCAGAACACCAATTGGGTTCTCAATAGAAGCTCTGGCAAGTTCTCCAAGCTCATCAACCCCGCGCAGAACTGGTCCAATGCTCTGGGCAAACTGTTGTCCAAAAACGGTCAACCTAAAAGGCCGCGAGCCTTTTTCAATCAGCGCCACGCCTAACGTACCCTCCAGCTCACGGACCTGCATCGAAAGTGCGGGTTGTGTCACCGAACAATCGCTCGCAGCCCGCCCAAAATGGCCGCAGCGCACAAGAGCATCAAAGTATCGCAACTGTTTTAGAGTTATATTTATCATAAGATAATCTTATACTATTAATCAGAAAAAGAAAGTTTAACTAATCAATATCTAATGATAAAACATTTTAGACTCACGTGCTTATTTTCAGGTGGAAATATCATTATCTGACGATGCAGCGATAATTTTAGCAACATATCATAATAGGAGATCATGATGCGTGACAATGTAGGCGGTTGTCCAGTAATGCACGGGGCAGCAACGTCAGCTACGACAGGCACATCAAACAAAGACTGGTGGCCCAACCAATTAAACCTAAATATTCTGCGTCAGCATGACAGAAAATCAAATCCTTTGGGCGTTGATTTCAGCTATCGTAAAGCATTTGAAAGCCTCGACTATGACAATCTGAAAAAAGACCTTCAGGCACTGATGACAGATTCTCAGGAGTGGTGGCCTGCGGATTACGGTCACTACGGCCCATTTTTTGTCCGTATGTCATGGCACGCTGCCGGCACATATAGAACTGGAGATGGCCGCGCGGGCGCAAGGACTGGCGGTCAGCGTTTTGCCCCACTCAATTCATGGCCCGACAACGGAAATCTAGACAAAGCGCGTCGGCTGCTTTGGCCGATCAAACAGAAATATGGAAATAAAATATCCTGGGCCGATCTGTTTGTGTTGACTGGCAACGTAGCCATTGAATCGATGGGTGGTAAAACTTTTGGTTTTGGAGCCGGGCGGGAAGACACATGGCATCCATCTGAAGATATTTATTGGGGAATTGAAACCGAGTGGCTTGGTGATAAACGATATGAAGACACGCGTCAGTCTCTTGAAAATCCACTCGCTGCGGTTCAGATGGGATTGATTTATGTCAATCCCGAGGGACCTAATGGCAATCCAGATCCACTTCTAAGCGGGCAAGACATTCGTGAAACTTTTGGCCGTATGGGCATGAACGATGAAGAGACTGTAGCGCTTGTTGCCGGAGGTCATACGTTTGGCAAAGCGCATGGTGCGGGTGATCCAGATTTGGTTGGCGTAGAACCCGAAGGCGCCGAGATAGAAAATATGGGGCTTGGCTGGATGAATAGCCATCAGTCTGGCAAAGGCCGCGACACCACAACAAGCGGTGTAGAAGGACCCTGGACAACAAACCCGATCCAATGGGACAGCGGTTACTTTGACGCTTTGTTCAAATATGAATGGGCCTTGAACAAAAGCCCCGCCGGTGCAAACATCTGGAATCCAGTTAACGTCGCACAAGACGACATGGCACCAGAAGTGGATGGCTCAGGAGAAAAAGTGACCCTTATGATGACCACAGCGGATATAGCGATGATCAAAGACCCCGAATATCTAAAGGTGTCTGAGAAATTTCATAAAAATCCAGAGCTATTGAAAGACGCTTTTGCGCGGGCTTGGTTTAAGCTGCTGCACCGCGACATGGGCCCCAAAGAGCTTTATCTTGGGCCAGAAGTGCCCGAAGAAGATTTGATCTGGCAAGACCCTATCCCTCCGGGTCAGAGTGGCTATGATATTGATGCTGTGAAAGAGGCACTTAAAGCAAGTAGCCTCAGCCAGCAGGAAATGATTGAGACGGCGTGGGCCTCTGGATCTACATTTCGCGGTTCGGATATGCGCGGAGGAACGAACGGAGCGCGTCTCCGGCTCGAACCTCAAAAAAGTTGGGACGCCAACAAACCCGAACAGCTTTCAAAAGTGCTGAGTGTTTTGGAAGGTATTGCGACCAGTCACAATGCGAGCATGGCCGATGTCATCGTTTTGGCAGGGGTTGTTGCAATCGAAGTCGCAAGCGGCATGAAGGTTCCATTTGTTGCCGGTCGCGGAGATGCGAGTGAGCAACAAACCGATGTCGAAACATTTGATGTTTTAGAGCCTGTTGCAGACGGCTTCCGCAACTACCTAAAAAATGATTTCAGTATATCACCGGAAGAAATGATGCTTGATAAGGCTCATCTCTTGGGGTTGACCACTTCGGAATTGACAGCCCTAGTGGGCGGTCTTCGCTCGATGGGCGTCAGTGCGACTGGCGACGGCATCTGGACCAAGAGCGGCGAGCTGACCAATGAATGGTTTTCAATTCTGCTGGACATGTCAGTTGCATGGAAGGAAACAGGATCAAATTCTTACGAGGCAACAGACCGTGCAACAGGCAAGGTTGTGCGCACCGCATCGCGCACTGATCTGGTTTTTGGTTCAAATTCAGAACTCCGCGCCATTGCCGAAGTCTATGCACAAGAAGACAATCAGCAACTCTTTGCAGATACATTTATCTCAGCATGGAACAAAGTGATGAATGCTGACCGGCTTTAAGTAGGTCATACAAAAATCCACGCACCCATCATGTGTGCGTGGATGCAAATAAGAGCGTTGATCGCCCTGCTTCTATAAGCTGACAGCGTGATTATCCCACCCTATTTCCGTTAACTTTACCCAACTTTTGTCACCATTGAACATGATTATTTTGCCCTCGCTCGCGGTTATGAAACATCCGCTGTCCACGGCGCAAAGCCCGAAAATATACTTTTATAAGAAATTCACAACATAGCTTTGTTCAACGATATCGGATAATTAAAGAGTACCGTGTCACGATGAAGCGATCACAACTTGTCCACCGTCCAGTGATAAAAACGCACTATCAGCATAGCCCTGCATTAACTTGAGATCCACTATAGGTGCTTTTATAAAGTGGGGGCGATTGTCACGCAATTATACACTTCCTAATTTTAAAAACTTGACGCAGCTTCATTATAATAAACCCTTGGTTAAATATTTTATAATTTGCTAGTGAATTCTGTGATAGGCATTTGATAGCGATATTTGTTGCTTGTAAGGATTACATACGATCTGCCGCATCGCATGTCCAATACGGATTGCCATTAAACTTATCGACTCTGCCTTGGAGGGTAATGCGATCAGGGACGCCATTTGCGAAGCCTCAAGTAAAAAACCGGAACTCGCCAGTCTGACCATGTGGGTTAGAATGGCTTCATGGGCGCCCAAACAAGGACATTCTGGATCATGATGCGCGAGAGGATAATAGGAGTTCTCCGCAATCGTTGCTAAAAACTTTTCAAAGGCCCACAACTCATCTGTCGCACGATCCGATGAAAATGTTCGCGAAAAACTGCTGCGAACATTATTTCTTCCCGTTTCGTCATTGACCCAGCAACGAAAGTTTAACACTAACTCTGCTTCCCACTCCAACATATTGGATATGAGACCTACTGTTTCTCCCCCACGGGTCAATTGCTGCGCGTCCACTGTATCTGACATTTTGAAAAATCACTTCGTTAGGATGAGTTTATTCGCCTTCGTTATGCGCAGTATATAAGGCACTCCATCCAAAAAAATTCTGGCAATACCGTCTTTGCCAACCAGGGTTCTCGCATCAAACGCTGGTATTGCTGGGGCGGTTGCTTGCAATGTTTCAAAACGGTCTGAATCTTGATTATTTAACATATTCATTTTATTTTGCCATTCCATATTCAGAGAAATTGCCATTCGTTGGCTACAAAAGCGGTGGTGTTTTTTGCTAAAATACGCAGCGAAAACACCTCATGGTTTTGGGTAATCATACCCAAGACAGAAATCCAACTTCGATGCGTTTCATAGCTCATCTACCCAGCCTTGCGCCTTTATTCCAGGCTTCGTCGATCAACGTGGCTGTGGATTAGGTATTTCCTGACAGTTTTTATAAGGTTTGTCAATCAAGAATGATAATTAATTAAAAAAAGAGACCAATAAATTCTATGTTGGATTTGGAGAAGCCCTAAAACACATTGAAATAATTTATAACCATAGAGTATTATGCTATATGAGAAAACTTAGTCGAGTGGAAACCTCTTTGCCTTCTCAAGGCTGTTTAAATCCATGTGATTGCGCATGAATTGTTCTGAAGCCTTTTGCAAAGGCTGGTAATCCCATGGATAATAGCCTCCTTGTCGAAGGGCTTCGTAGACAATCCAGCGCCTGGCCTGACTTGCCCGAACTTCTTTATCAAAACGCCCAAGATCCCAGCGCATATCGCACATATCCGAAAAATTCTTAAGGACCGCCTCAAAGTTTGGATCTTTGGCAAGGTTCTCTATTTCATAAGGGTCAGTGTCCAAATCAAACAGTTGATCCGGATCAAGCGCGCAACGGTTAAATTTCCATTTCTCATGACGTAGACTAATCATCGGAGCGTAGGAGGCTTCGGCCACATATTCCATAGCGATTGGCGTCTCTCTTGTACCGCCCTGCCCAAGATGAACGAGGCTCTCTCCAGTTGTCCAGGGCTGAAATGCCTTAATATCCAACCCCGCCAATTCACTAAGCGTTGGGCAAACATCTATTGTCGACACAGGGGTTCTCACCAAACAAGGAGCCATTTCCGGCGTTGAAATCATCAAAGGAACACGGGCTGATCCCTCGTAAAAGGACATTTTAAACCAAAGTCCTCTTTCGCCTAGCATATCTCCGTGATCAGATAAAAAAAGAATTGTCGCCTCTTGCTGTGTGGCTTCTAAGACATCT
>JAQWKM010000143.1 GCA_029247845.1 Paracoccaceae bacterium
GAACTGGGTCATTCTTTTCATCCAACCCATACGTGCGACGCAGTTAAACACCCAGCCAAGTTCTGCATGGGTCGAAACGCCCGACTGGTTGAATAGAATAGACTTATCTGGATTAATGCCGGACGCTATAAAAAATGCGGCAAGTTCGCGTGTATTGTGCTTTAATTTCTGGGGATCTTGCCAAGTCGTGATCGCATGCAAATCGACTATGCAATAGATCGTCTCATAGTCTTCCTGCTGCATTTGAACAAATCGTTTAACCGCCCCAAGATAATTGCCAAGGGTCAGTCCACCCGAGGGTTGGATCCCCGAAAAAACACGTTTTTTGAAGGCGTCGTTTGAGTGCGTTTGGACCGCATCCGCCATGATCTCATTCTCCGTCTAGAAGTTTCACCACAAACCGCTTACCCATAGTGGAAACCATCGTCAAGCAAAGGTCCTCGACCATGTCAGAAAATCCTCCACCCAAGGCGTTTAATTCAATGCCGCCTGTCGTTATGGCCCTTTTTGGTCTCATTGCAGGTACGGAACTTTTATTCACATTCGCAGGCACTGGCATATTGGGAGGTCCAGATGGAATCGGATGGCGTTACACCGCGATTGAAAATTACGCCGTAAACACGACCCTTGTGGGCTGGATGGTCGAAAATAATAAATATCCACTCGAGCATCTTGCGCGCTTTGTGAGTTTTTCTTTTGTGCATTCCAGTATGATCAATACTGCCGTTGCCTGCGCTTTATTTCTAGCGATGGGAAAAATGGTAGGAACGGCCTTTTCGGCTGTGGCTGTTTTGGTATTTTTCTTCGTCTCAGCAGGAATGGGGGCTATTTGCTATTCTCTTGCAGTTCCTGAGGGGGGATGGCTGTTTGGTTCATTCACGGGGATTTATGGTCTTATTGGCGCTTATACGTTTATAGTTTGGGTTTCATTGCGGATCCAGAATGCGCCGCAAGGACAGGCGTTTTATCTGATTGCAATCCTGATGGGCGTTCAATTGGGGTTTGGGATGATTTTGGGTGATAATGACAGCTGGATTGCGGATTTGACCGCTTTTGTGACTGGGTTCATTCTATCGTTCTTTTTTGTCCCCGGTGGATTTGGAAGTGTGCTTGAATTGTTCCGCAAATCCTAAGAACGCCGCATTGATCTGCGAATATCGCTCAGAGACAGCCCGCCAGTCAGTTGTGCAAGGATCCCGTATATGATCATACCAGCAAAGACGATGGCCGCCCCATACAACACGCGCGTCAACGAGGTTTGCATCATTGAACCGAGATATACATCGCCAATCCATAAAGCGGCTCCCATTCCCAGTGAGGCTGTGGCGATGCGGACAAGGCGGTTCTTTGTTTGTGCATCAAATCTAGCAACATCACCAAACTGACGCGCGCCTTTGCTGAGTAAGATAACCATCACCCAGGAGGAAATAGACGTTGCCACTGCTGCTGATATCCATCCTAGATAGGGCATGAGACCGACGGCCAATGCTCCGTTCACTATCATAGCTAAAACGGCATAGCGAAAGGGTCTTTTCGTATCTTCGCGGGCAAAATAAAGCGGTTGAAGTAACTTTTGAAGGATAAAGGCCGGCAGGCCGAGCCCGTATATTGTACAGGCAAATGCAATAGCTTCGGTGTCACTTCGCCCTGTTGCGCCGTGCTCAAAGAGGGCAGACACGAGAGGAAGGGGAATAATGAAAAGTGCCACAGCCGCTGGAAAGGTGAGGGCAAAACTTATTTCACCTGCGCGACAAAACGCCGTCTTTGCTCCTATATTATCGTTTGCTTGCAAGCACCTCGATAGCTCTGGAAGCAAGACAATGCCAACGGCAATTCCGACGACACCCAAGGGTAATTGGTAAAGCCGGTCCGCGCCATAAAGCCAGCTCACAGAACCGGGGAAAAAACTTGCTACAATTTGTCCAACCAACAAATTGATCTGGACCACGCCATTGGCCAGTGCCGCAGGAATTGCAACTTTCAATAAGTGGCCCATTTCTGGGCTTAAACGTGGGCGGACCAATGTGATGTTTACACCGCTCTTTTTAACTGCGCTCCACAGTAAAATTAGCTGAAAAAATCCGGCCAACGGGACTGACCAGACGAGGTATGTGATTGCAGATTTCTCCGAGATCCAAGCAAACCCAAGGGCTATAATGATTAGGACATTTAATACCACAGGTGCAGCGGCTGCCATGGCAAAATGATCTTTTGCATTCAGGACTCCCGACAATAGTGCTGCAAGCGAGATCAAAAAGATGTAGGGAAAGATTATACGGCCGTATTGAACGGCCAAATCAAATCGAGCATCTTGTGAAAACCCACCAGCGGTTGCCCAAACCAAGGCCGGCATGAAAATCATTGCTGTAGCAGTAAAAAAGATCAAGATAGCGGCGAGCCATCCCATAGATTGGCTTGCAAATCCGTCTGGATCTTGGCTGTTTTCAACCCGCTTTGAGAACATTGGCACAAAGGCTGCATTGAAGGCGCCTTCAGCAAAAAACCGTCTGAACATATTGGGAAGGCGAAAGGCGACAATGAAGGCGTCCAGAATTGGACCCACTCCGATCAAAGTGTAGAATAAAACTTCCCGCCCCATGCCTAGGATCCGACTCAAAAGGGTCCAAAAGCCAACGGTTATGATATTCTTGAAGAAACGCATTGGTGTTACCCAATGGCCCTTTCAGCGCCCAATTCTATAGCTTCAAGTAATTTTTTCTTCAGAGTACGTTGTTTGCTTTGGCTATGGAATTTAAGGCCAAACATATCTTTGACATAAAATGTATCCACCACTTGCGCCCCATAGGTCGCAATTACGGCCGAGTTAATATAGACATTCGCATTTGCCAAAGTTCGTGTCAGGTCAAACAAAAGTCCTGGACGATCGCGCGTATCGACTTCTATGATGGTATAGATCTCAGAGCCTTCATTATTGAAAGTAATAGACGTCCCAACTTTAAAAGCGCGCTCACGTTTTTTTAGCTTATCTTTGTCTTTAATTGCATCGCGTGCGACCACTTCACCCTTTAGGGTTTTGTAGATTATATCTCTCAATCGAGATAATCGGCTCGCATCATAAGGATGGCCCTCGGAATCCTGCACCCAAAACACCGATGTGGCGAAGCCATCTGTGCTTGTGTAGCTACGTGCATCGACCACATTTGCCCCGACCAAAGCTAAAGCGCCGGACAGGCGCGAAAAAACACCGGGGTGATCAAAAAGAGCAAAGCAAATACGAGTCGCATCGCGATTAATATCCGGATGTAAATCAATGCGGATTTCACTCTCCTGAAGGTTTCGTAAAAGATTGGCGAAGACCACATGTGTTGTGACATGCAAACCCTGCCAGTAAGGTGGGTAATGGCGCGCAGTTTCGATCTTTAGGTCTTTGGTGTCCCAGTGTGATAATGTAGTCCGTAAATTGCTTTTGGCTTTTGTACCTCTTGTTTCGCGATTGAGATCTTCTAATCCGGTTTCCAACGCATTTGCGGTTTGGCGGTAAAGTTCGCGGATCAGGGCCGCTTTCCAGTTGTTCCAGCTGTTTGGTCCAACACCTCGGATGTCGCAGACGGTCAAAACCGTCAGAAGATTGAGACGCCTGACGTTCTGGACGGCTTTAGCAAAATCCCTGATCGTGCGCGGGTCTGAAATATCGCGTTTTTGGGCCATATCGGACATCAAAAGATGATATCTGACCAGCCACTCTACAGTATCTATATCCCACTTTGAAAGCCCAAGCCGCTGTGAAACTATTCTAGAAATTTTTGCTCCTAGAATCGAATGATCTTCTTTACGGCCTTTGCCAATATCATGTACAAGCAAAGCGACATATAAAACTTTGCGATTTAGCCCACATTTTAGTATTGAGCTTGCAAGTGGCAGCTCTTCAACAAGCTCTTCGCGTTCGATTTCTGCAAGATTGCGGATGCATTGGATCGTATGCTCATCCACTGTGTAGCTGTGATACATGTTAAACTGCATCATTGCGACAATCGGTTTAAACTCGGGTATAAAAGCGGCCAATGCACCCAATTCATTCATCCGTCGAAGCGCTCGCTCTGGATTGCCATGCTTTATCATGAGGTCCAGAAATATTCTCTGTGCTTCCTTATCCTGACGCAATTTTTCGTCAAATAAATTAAGGTTTGCTGAGACAAGGCGCATTGCGTCTGGGTGAATAAGAAGACCTGTTCGCAAGGCTTCCTCGAAAAGTCTCAACAGGTTGAGGGGGTCTCCAAGGAAACTGTCGGGGTATTTGATCGACAGACGATTATGCACCACGTTATAATCAGACTTTACAACTGGTTTTCGGCGCAGAATTTTCTGTAGAAGTGGTTCCGCTTTAGCATGGCTTGCTTCAAGAAACGTAAGAAATATGCGAGTCAGATCTCCAATGTTTGTTGCATGGCCAAAATAGTCTTGCATAAACATTTCAACAGCCCTCCGACCACCTTGATCTTTATAGCCCATTCGATCTGCGACTTCTACTTGCAAGTCGAAGGTTAGTTGATCAGAAGCACGTCCAGTGATAAGATGTAAATGGCTTCGGACCGCCCACAAAAACCGTTCGGCTGAAACGAAAACAACATGCTCTTCCTGACTGAACAGGCCAAGCTCCGAAAGATCAGCAGTACTTCTGACCTGGTGAACATATTTTGCAATCCAAAATAGTGAATGCAGATCCCGGAGCCCACCTTTGCCCTCTTTAACATTGGGCTCTACCATGTAACGTTGGCCGCCTTGTTTTATGTGCCTCGCCTCGCGTTCACGCAACTTGGCATCGATAAATTCGCTTGCTGTACCTCTAAAAAGGCCAGACCAGAGCTTCTCATCGAGGTCTTGCGCAATCTGAACATCGCCACAGATGTGCCTGTGCTCAAGCATTGCTGTCCGGATTGTGAAATCTTCTTTTCCAAGGCGCAGGCATTCTTTTATCGTACGTGAGGCATGGCCAATCTTGAGTTTCAGATCCCAAAGAATATAAAGCATGCTTTCGATGACACTTTCCGACCACGGAGTTTGTTTATAGGGTGTCAGAAAAAGGAGATCGACGTCAGAGTGTGGTGCCATTTCTCCTCGCCCATATCCACCGACAGCAAGCACTGAAAAGCATTCGCCTTCGGTTGAGGTGGATAGTGGATGAAGAACTGTTGTTACTAGCATCCAGGCTGTATGGATTAGACAATCTGTTAAGAAATTATAGCTTTTATTAAGCTTGTGTGCAGCATTGGGTTGTGCAAGGAATTCACATGCAAGAGTCTTTTGAGCCTTTTTTTGACGCAAACGCATGTCGTTTATAACGGCGGTTCGTATATCTTTGACCTCGGCACCCGTATCCACGATTTGCCTTATGCTAAAAGCAGAGTCTTCAATGTGGAAAATTTCATCGGGCACGCAAATGAGCAGAGCTTCATCTGGATTAAGCGGGATGCGAAATTGCTCAGAATGCTGCGCGTCCAAAAGATGTTGGGGCTGGGTCAATGATTTCTACCTGTTTGTTTTCTACACGGGCTATAGCAAGTCCCCGTTCGTTTGTCCCGTTCTGCTTGAAACGGAAGATTCCATCTACACCTTCAAAACCAGCCTGCTGAATAAGAGAGCCTTTAGAGAGAGCATTTTGACCGGATGAGAACACCAAAGCACCAATGGCAGCAATCCCATCGTAGGCAAGGCCTGCTAAGTGATGGGGTTTGCTGAGATAAGCCTCTTCATATCGGGCTGAAAACCGTGCTAACATATCGCGATCTGGAAGAGTAAACCATCCGCCTTGAACACCGGGCAATTCAAGGTTTTGGGATGGAATATCCCAACGCGCTAACCCAGCGTATTGCATAGTTTCAGAATTTATACCTGCCTCGGGAAGCATCTGAGCCAACAATCCTAAAGCGCCCGCTGTGGTCGACGTTAGAAAAAGTAAATCCGCATCTTCAATCTCAACAGCGGCTCTGACAAGAGGCACGGAATTCACAACACCTTCGCGTGAAAATTCAAATGCTTGCGACGCTACAATTTCCAGAGAGCTGCGCGATGCTGCTTTTTCCAGAGCAATCCTTCCAAATTCGCCTTCGACATTGTTTGGATACACAATAATTGCCCTTCGCTTGCCTTGAGCCGCTGCAAATTGGATCAGACGTTTGGCTGTATTGTCAAATGTCTGACCCAGAACAAAGACGTTCCCGCCTGCAATTGACGCATTATTTGAGAAACTTAGAACATTCACGCCTTCATCCGCGACTGCCAAGCCTGCGGCATTTGCCGCCTCTGCAAAGAGAGGCCCCAAAATTATTTTTGCGCCCTCATCAACAGCTTGCTGCGCCACTTGGCCGGCGACGACGGCCGAACCAGCTGTATCGTAAACCCGCAAGTCAATCCTTATATTGCCCAAGTCCGCTATTGCTAACCGTGCTGCATTTTCAATGCTTATTGCAATTTGCTGTGTTTTTTCGGCGCTCCTTGGGATCAACAAAGCGACAGGCACTGGCTCTGATGTATTGAGAAGTGGTCCGGGCACAGTTACAGATGGACTAACATTGCAGCCGGATAACGTCGCAAGAATAGAAAACGAGAACAAAGCAATCAGTGTCTTGCGTAACAATAAAATTAAGTCGATCATGGATTTGTCTCCCTTAGGCGCGTTATGCCCCGCTTACGGTGAGATCATAAAGCTCAAATAAAGCGGGTCCAGAGGTGAATCATAAGTTGGTCGATTTAGCGGCGGGATTGTATTTTGTTGCAACACCAATTGGTAATGCCCGAGATATCACGCTCAGAGCACTCGATATATTGGCCAGTGCCGATGTATTGGTGGCCGAAGACACACGAACGCTACGGCGTTTGATGGATATTCATGGGGTGCCTGTCGCAAAAAGATCTCTGATTTCATATCATGATCATAGCAGTGCTAAAGTACGCGGAAGACTAATGGAGTATATAAGCAGTGGTAAATCGGTGGCTTATGCTTCTGAGGCAGGTACGCCATTGATTGCGGATCCCGGATATCACCTCTCCAAAGAGACAAGCGAAGCTGGCCATTTGGTGACCACTGCGCCGGGTAGCTCTGCGGTACTGGGAGCTTTGACTTTGGCCGGATTGCCGACAGATAGTTTCTTGTTTGACGGGTTTTTGCCGGCTCAAAAAACAGCGAGACGCGCACGGCTACAAAATTTGTCAGATATCCAAAGTACGCTGGTCTTTTACGAATCGCCCAAACGGCTCGCTGCTATGCTGCACGATGCACGTGACACTCTTGGACCAGAGCGTACAGCAGCCTACTGCCGTGAGCTGACCAAGAAATTTGAAGAAGTACGTCGAGGGACTCTGAGCGCGCTCTGTAATCATGTTTCTGATCGGTCGATTAAAGGCGAAGTTGTGGTTCTCATAAATCGTGCTGAGAAACTTTCTATTGACGAAGAGCAATTATCTTTAGATTTGCAAAAGGCATTAAATGACATGAGCCTGCGAGATGCCACTGAGGCGGTTGCGCAAGCTTATGGTTTGCCACGACGTCAAATTTATCAAAAGGCTCTTGAACTTGGAAAAGAAGCAAAGGGGTAAGATTGTCTATCTAGACGGTCTTACAGCCGAGAACCATATCCTCAAAGATTAAAAATGTTTTGGCTATAGTCTACTGTCCCATCGGTGGAGCGGTATGAATGGCGAAATAGAATTGTGGTCCCCAAAGAGGATAATTTACTTATTGTAGAAGTGAAGAAGCGAAGAAATCATCTACTCAAGCGCGGGCAAGCTAGCATTTAACCCGATCGCGGATATCTAGAATCACCGAGACTGCGCTGCATTTTATGGCCTAAAAAAATTTGCCGATGAATGTAGATATGCGCTTTGAAGTAGCGCTTTTGAATGCGCTGGGTGAATTGGTTATTTTCGAGAACGTATTTCCCTAGTTGAAAAGTTATCTTTTCATTCTGGCATTGCCAAGCATTCCCCTATTGGGCCATGTTGATAAGTGAAATTTCTGGAGAGTTTTATGAAAATTGCATTTCAAATGGATCCAATTGGCACTGTCGATATCGACGCTGACAGCAGTTTTCGTCTCGCTGAAGAGGCTCAGGTGAGGGGTCATAGGCTTTTCTACTATTCGCCTGATAAACTAGCTTTTCAGGATGGAAAATTAATTGCTCGGGGGCACAAAATGGAGGTTCAGCGGGTTGCTGGCAACCCCGCCATCCTCGGCGCGGAAGAAAAAGTTACACTGGAGGATTTTGATGTCATCTGGCTGCGGCAAGATCCACCTTTTGATATGCATTATATTACGACAACGCATCTTCTTGATATGGTTCATCCCAAAACACTCGTCGTGAATGATCCTTTCTGGGTGCGCAATTACCCAGAGAAGCTTTTGGTGTTGAATTTTCCCACTTTGACGCCCCCGACAACGATTGCCCGTGATATTGAGACGATCCGGGCCTTTAAGGTGAAGCATAAGGACATCATTTTAAAACCACTTTATGGAAACGGAGGGTCTGGTGTGTTTCGTCTCGATGCCAACGATCGAAATTTATCCTCCTTGCATGAGCTCTTTGCCAGTTTTTCTCGTGAACCACTAATTGCGCAAAAATTCCTACCCGATGTTAGTAATGGGGACAAACGGGTGATCTTGGTAGAAGGAAAGCCCGTTGGTGCGATTAATCGTATTCCTGCTAAAGGGGAAACCCGATCCAACATGCATGTTGGTGGTCGGCCAGAAAAAGTTGGCCTTACCCAACGAGATATCGAAATCTGTCACTCAATCGGCCCAATATTGCGCGAAAAAGGCCAAATATTTGTTGGCATCGATATAATTGGTGACTATCTGACTGAGATAAATTTGACTTCGCCAACTGGAATACAAGAACTGGAAAAATTTAACGATATAAATGTCGCCGCCATGGTCTGGGTGGCAATTGAGAAACGCCGCGGGTGAGCCTGCGTTTGCGGATGATTGGGTGTATCACGCGCGCTGTAGTTCGCGCTGCAACTGCGAAAGTCACTGATCCTTTGGCAATAGGGCAGGGTTCGATTATTTAGTACGCACTTTATTCTGGCAAACGCCTTTTTCATACTTTATCTACACATCGTATTTGTATTTCAAAAAATTTCAGACTTTGTGGGTTGATTTTGTGCTTCTGAAACTACTTGCCAGGCCGTACCATGATAGAAAAAGCAATAGGACTAGGTATTATTGCGCATTCAACTTCTACTAAACGATTATTTAATATGGCTCTGTCAGGCGGAAAAGTTTAGCCTGTTAATCGTCCAATTAGCGTCACCGTAGCTAAGATGTGTCAGTGAGAAATTATCTATCTTGTGTCGCATAGCGCGTTTTGCACCGCCACCTTCGGCTCTTTGTATCTGGCTGACGATCACGCCAAAATGTGCGACAATAATCAATGGCTGACCGGTGTATGTGTTCATAAGTTTATCGATGGCACGGTTTGTTCTTTGGCAAAAGCCGTCCCAGCTTTCACCATTCGGCGCGGAAGTCTCACCTGGATTATCGTAAAAGTCAAACACACGGTCATGATCTGTTTTATCAATTTCGGCAAATGGTTTTAGTTCCCAATCACCAAAGTTAATCTCGCGCAGATTAGAATCATCAGGCAATCGTTTTTGGACCAACTTTAACGCATCAGCTGTATCTCGCGCGCGTTTGAGATCTGACGAAATAGCTTTTCCGCTATTGGGCAAATACGCACGCAGGCGCCTAATTTTGGCACTGTCAGAAAGATCGGCGGGCACGTCAGACCAGCCGACCATAGATTTTAAATGTGTCGGTCCGTGGCGTACTAAATAAAGATTGTTCAAGTGATGCTCTCGGGTAGCGTGCCTTTTAAAAGCATTGGAAGGCCAGCGATGACCATGACGACGCGATCTGCAATATTCGCCAGTTTTTGGTTGAGATGCCCCTGATCGTTTTGGAATCTGCGGCCAAGTTTGGTCGATGGGACCACGCTATGACCAACTTCATTGCTGACAATTACAATTTGTCCTTCAAAAGTTGGTAAATAGTCGCACAGTCCATCACTGGCGCGCAAGATATTCTGATCCTGAAGCAAAAGATTACTGAGCCACATGGTTGCACAATCAATTAGGACAGTTTCAGATTTTCTGAACGCAGATAGCTGTTTGACCAGCGCCAGTGGTTCTTCAAATGTACGCCAGTGAGTGCTGCGCCTTAGTTGGTGTAACAGGACTTTCTTTTTCATTTCATCATCATAGGCTTGTGCTGTTGCGATATAGATTGGCTGAATACTGAATGAAAGCACGTAGCG
>JAQWKM010000006.1 GCA_029247845.1 Paracoccaceae bacterium
GCCTTTTTTAATCTTAATATTAACGCCCTTTAGAACATCATTATTGCCAAAAGACTTATGTACATTCTCAAGTTTGATCATGCCGTAAAAAATACCTCTGTGAGAATATAGTTTGCTGCCAGAATAAGAACACTTGATGCAACAACCGCTGACTTTGTGGCAGCGCCCACACCCTGTGCCCCACGTCTAGAATTCATGCCATAAAAGCATCCCATCAGGGCAATGATATAACCAAATACTATGCCTTTAATCATGCCACTTACTACGTCCCAAGTTTGAAGGAAATCAAAAGTAAATTTTAAATACACCGCTTCGTTAAATCCAAGCCGCATAATTCCCACTAAATACCCACCCATAATCCCAATTACGTCTCCCACGCCAATAAGCAAGGGTACGCAAAGTGTTGCCGCGACAACCCTTGGAACAGTGAGATATTTCATTGGGTTGGTAGAGAGGGTCACCAAAGCATCGATTTGCTCGGTCACTTTCATCGTACCGATTTCTGCAGCCACTGAGCTTGCAACGCGGGCTGCAACCATGAGCCCACCCAAAACCGGTCCAAGTTCGCGTGCCATACCGATGGCCACGATTGATGGGACCACTGCTTCGGCGTTAAATCTTGCACCACCAGCATAAATTTGCAGCGCGAGTGCGCCCCCTGTAAATAGAGCCGTTAACCCCACGACTGGCAGCGATAGCCAGCCAATTTGTATAAGCGAACTAAACAGTTCCCGCCAGTAAAACGGACCGGTCACACAATGGCGCAAAGTATCTAAACCAAACAGAACAACCCGGCCAATCGCAGCTAGGAAAAACAATGTGCTGCGTCCAATATAGGCAAGGGAACCAGTTATTTTCATGTCGAGACATAGCGTTTTTTATAACGCCCTCCCAGCGATGTTAAAATTTCATAACCGATTGTACCAGCGTCTTTTGCAAGTTTATCTATGCCACGCGTTTCATTAATGAGTTGTAAACTTTCGGTTGGTGTTTCAACGTCGCTTACGTCAACGCCGATCAAATCCATTGAAATCCGTCCAACCACTGGGCATGCGGTGCTGCCTGCATACAAAGTGGCTGCAGGACCCAACCTGCGGAAAATACCATCTGCATATCCTGCAGAAACAGTTGCAATCTTTCTTGGTACAGGCGCCGTCCATGTATTTCCGTATCCAACGCTTTCGCCGGTTTCGACATCTCTAGTCTGGATGACTGGAATATCTACTGTCACAACGGATTGAGCGTCGCTAAAGGGAAGCCCACCGTATAAGCCGATGCCTGGGCGCGTCAAATCAAAGTGAAAATCAGCCCCCAGTAAAATGCCACCAGTTGCCGAGAGTGATTTGGGGATGGTAAGGTCAGAAGTCAGATCTTTGAAAACCTGTAACTGTTTTTCGTTCATGGGGTGATCAGGCTCATCGGCACAGGCCAGATGAGACATAATAAGATGTGGCCTGAGCCGTAGGGCAAGTTCGCGTACAGCCTGCCATTCGGCAGGCTCCATTCCAAGCCGGTTCATACCTGTATCAAGTTGAATGCCGAATGGCTGGTTTGGCAATAGCTCTACGTGAAGCAAAAGCTGATCGATCGAATTAATAATAGGGATAAGATTATGATCGCGGATAAGGTTGGTGTCGCCTTGCATATGTCCTGACAAAATGCAGATTTGCACAGCCTGTCCAACCGCTTTGCGAACGGCGGGGGCTTCTTCGGCCACAGCGACAAAAAATTGTCGTGCGCCTTCTTCAGCTAAAGCAGTGGCCACGCGGGTTGCGTCGAGGCCATAGCTATTTGCTTTCACAACAGCAGCAGTTTCTGCCGCACTTTTGGCATTAAGGGCCCGCCAGTTGGCTCTGATCGCGGTAAGATCAATTGTCAGTTTTGCAGTACTCATAAAAATCTTTTTTTACTTGCTGAAAGACAAGGTCAAGCAGAAAACTATCTGAACAAGATGTCAACCTTACCCAAGCGGGAGTTTTTGGAAAAATTTGCTTTTAACCAATAGGTAGTTTTAACCAATAGGTAGTTTCTGAGATGAGTTAAGATTTTTTTTGATAAAGGTTTTTTTGAGAATGAACCCCACCTTACCGCGCGTTTTATAGCCAATGCCGAGATATACCTGATGAGCGAGTTCATTTTGTAGGTCTGCGGTAATTTTAAAGACATTGAAATCTTTTTCATGTGCTTCTTGTTCTAAAAAGTGCATTAATTGGCTTACTATGCCAATCTTGCAAAGGCGTTCTTTGACTTAGAAAGATGAATGTGAATAGGTTTTTTACCAATATGTGTGGCGGATTTCAGTACACGAAAGTAAAAAAAAAACCTTTTTTTTTACGTTTGTCAAAATAAATACACGCGCCTTTACTCGGTCCAAAAATATTACGTTTAATATTGGCTGGATTTTTGGTATTGACCTCGTTGTGAAAAGTACTGAGGGCTGGGATCATCTCTTCTGTAAGATCGATATCATCAAATGAGGCAGGGAAAATTTTACAGCTGTGGTCATAATAAACTCTGAGCTTGGGTCCCAAATTCTAAAGCTGGGCAGTACAACGAGATATTTAAAAAATGCAATGGCAGCTTGTTAAACTGGGAAATGGATTGACGTATAAAAATTACATAATGATATGATTTTTAAATAACAAATCTTTGATTTGAATACGACCATAAAGTGTATTTTGTTTGTCACTATTATTGCTGAACATCTTGTTGCCAAGCTTTTGCAAGGTTACCAAAACGTGTAAAACGACCTTCAAAGCTAAGTTCGACTGTGCCAATTGGCCCGTGACGCTGTTTTCCGATGACAACTTCTGCGCGGCCATGGAGCCGTTCCATTTCATCTTGCCATTGCGCCATTTTCTCTAGGTCATGATCACCAGGTTTTTCGCGCTCTTTATAATATTCCTCGCGATAAACAAACATCACAACATCAGCATCCTGCTCAATAGAGCCTGATTCACGCAGGTCTGAGAGCTGCGGTCGTTTGTGTTCTAGGTTTTCTACATGTCGAGTAAGCAGCGAGAGAGCAATAACCGGGATTTGTAGCTCTTTTGCAATTGCTTTTAAACCTTGTGTGATTTCAGAGACTTCATTAACTCGGCTATCTTTGGCGGTGGCAGGACGGACCAGTTGCAAGTAGTCAACAATCAGCACGTCTAGCCCGTGGGTTCTTTTAAGGCGTCGTGCGCGCGCAGCCAATTGCGATATTGGTAAGGCTGCGGTATCGTCAATAAAGAGGGGACAGCTTTCAAGAGTTTTTGCTGCGTCTACGAAGCGCCGAAACTCTGATTCGGTCATATCACCGCGGCGAATTTGATCGGAGGGCACTTCCGAAGCTTCCGAAAGGACCCGCGCGGCCAACTGTTCCGCGCTCATTTCAAGTGAATAAAAACCAACTACACCGCCGTTTACTGTTCCTTCGGTACCATCCGACAATATCCCGCGGCGATAGGCTTTGGCGATATTAAAAGCGATGTTGGTTGCTAGAGACGTTTTCCCCATCGAGGGACGACCTGCTAAGATCAAGAGGTCTGATTTATGTAAACCGCCGAGCTTTTTATCCATATCAGTCAGGCCTGTCGACACACCCGCGAGACCTCCGTCGCGCTGATAGGCATTATTGGCCATATCAACGGCTGAGGTGACTGCAGCTAGAAAGGATAGAAAGCCACTTTCGCTCTTACCGTCTTCACTCAGCTTATATAGGGCTTGTTCGGCGATCGTGATTTGTTCTTTTGGCTCTTCTTCGACCTCCATCTTGGATGCTCGAGCGCTGATATCCTGACCGAGGTGGATCAATTCTCGACGGATCGCGAGATCATAGACCATATGGGCGTAATCGCGAACTGCAAATCCGGCTATTGCCGACGCGGCCAGACGAGCAAGATACGCCCCCCCACCAAGTTCCTGAAGACCTTCATCGCTCTTCATAAAACTGGTTAAAGTGACCGCGGATGCCAGATTATTTTTACCAATACGCGCAGCGCTCAAATCGAATATTCTCGCGTGAACAGGTTCGAAAAAATGTTCCGCAGAGATAATTGCAGCGATGCGATCATAAACCTCATTATTGGTTAGAATTGCCCCCAAAAGCTGTTGTTCTGCCTCGATGGAGTGGGGCATTGCCTCACCCGGTTGAGGGTCACTGTTAGTCTGATTAATATTGGCGATCTGGTTCATGGTTTTCCTGCGTTGAGCCTAAATTGGTCATAGACGTATTTGTCGCAGCGATGCAAATTGTATGTTTCTGTGGATAAGCTGTGGAATAGCACATATTGATCTGAAAGTACATACTGTAGCTATATATTGTCAGGTTAAACTTTTGATCAGTCAAGTATACTGGAACTATAATGAAATTTATGACTGCCTGGCATCTTGCCAAGCTTTGGGTGCGTACAAAAAACTCTCAACTTCTTTCAAAGTTTCTCTATCAAATGCATTTGAGCGTTCCGCTTCGGCCAGCACATCCCACCAAGTGCACAAATAATGCAAAGTGATACCATGACTTTGCAGGCTAGATTTCGCGTGTTCAAAAATATCATAAAAGAAGATAACTACTGTGTGCTCACAGGTTGCACCTGTCTCGCGGATGGCTTGGACAAAGCTAATTTTGCTACCGCCATCAGTGCTTAAATCTTCTACTAGAAGGACGCGATCCTTTTCGTTTATGATACCCTCTATTTGTGCATTTCTGCCGTATCCCTTAGGTTTTTTGCGTACGTAACTCATCGGTAGGGCCATGCGTTCTGCGACCAAAGCCCCGAACGGAATTCCAGCTGTTTCACCGCCTGCTATATTGTCAAACGCTTCAAATCCGGCATTGCGCATAATTGTTACAGTGAGGAAGTCCATCAAAGTACTGCGGATGCGTGGAAAGCTTATCAGCTTGCGGCAGTCAACGTAAGTTGGGCTGCGCAATCCTGACGCTAGTGTGAACGGCACTTTGCTGTTGAAATCGACTGCTTGAATTTCAAGCAGCATACGCGCAGTTAAGCGGGAAATTTCTTGTTGGTCGGGATAGCTGCTTAGTATCATTAGAGATCGTTCTCTTTCGCTGTGACCCAAAATTGGGCCTTATGTTTTAGGCTTCAATCACGCTATTCTTTTGCAACCTGCCAATATATTTCCACGCCTGGATCAAAAACGGTTACGTCGCCTTGTGGCGTTGTTAGCGATTTTGGAAAGCGCACTGGCGCGTCAGTCTTTTCAAGGGTGAGTTGACCGGTATTAAATGGAACGCCATAAAAATCTGCACCATGGCGACTGCTAAAACCCTCAAGATTTAACAGAGCGTTTGCTTGTTCAAAGATGTGCGCCAAGAGAGGCATCGTGTTGGTTGCGGTAAAGCACCCGGCACACCCGCAGGCCGCTTCTTTGAGGTGGTCCAAATGCGGTGCACTATCTGTTCCTAGGAAAAATCGGTGATCCTCGCTTGTAGATGCCGCGCACAGAGCGAGACGATGCTCTTCTCTTTTGGCCACGGGTAGACAATAATAATGTGGTCTTATTCCCCCAACAAGGATATGGTTGCGATTGATAAAAAGATGGTGTGTAGTTATTGTCGCAGCTAGGTCTTTGTCGTGAGCAAGCACAAAATCAACGGCGTCTTTTGTTGTAATATGTTCTACGACAACACGCAAACCAGGTGTTTGTGTTATGATTGGCGTTAGAATTTTATCTATAAACACAGATTCGCGGTCGAAAATATCAACGTTTGGATCAGTAACTTCGCCGTGCACACAAAGTGGGCATCCGATCTTAGCCATCCGATCAAGAACAGCGCGCACTTTGTCAAAATCCCTGACGCCTGAGAAAGAATTTGTTGTCGCACCCACCGGATATAACTTTGCAGCTATTATTAGACCGCTGTTATAGGCTTTGGCGAGATCATCTGGATCTGTTTCTTCTGTCAAATAAAGCGTCATCCGTGGTTCAAAATCTGAGCCTTCCGGAATCGCTCTTAATATTTCATCCCGGTAAGACTGAGCGTCTTGACTGCTAATGACAGGGGGCTCGAGGTTTGGCATTATCAACGCGCGGGCAAAATGTTGGGTCGTTTCGGGAAGTACGGCCTTAAGCATTGGACCATCTCTAAGATGCAAATGCCAATCGTCTGGTCGTATGATACGGATAGTTTCACTCATACGGTTCCAGCTACACTATTCTGGCAAGCTTATCTAGACGGTAAAGTAGCAGTTTCAAATTCTGTTTTTCGAGAACCTTTTTCCGCTGCGATCTCATTTACTTATTCAAATAATGTCTAAATATAGGGGCGTGTGATGTTAAATTGTATAACGGCCGACCACTTCTGACGTCAAAATTTTACCAGATGCGTCCACCTTAGACAAAAGTATTCGAAGTTAGGGTGGTTATGATTTTCAATTTTCAATTTTTTATTAAAGTTCTCACGTATTAGATTGTCAACGGCAACTTGGGAAATTAGTTTGAAAAAATATATTAGGAGCCTTATTTTAAGGTGCCGTGACACGAAGTTTAATCAAAAACCTTCGCTATTTGGACTTTCAGAAAGAGTAGCATGCATTGCCTCTTCTACAATTTTTAGGTCAAACAGAACGTAAAGCTTGTTGGTAGCTTCGGCTATATAAGGCGTATAGTAAAAGCGA
>JAQWKM010000018.1 GCA_029247845.1 Paracoccaceae bacterium
CTCATCTCGCCGCATCGCCGCTTCCAAGACTTGTCGTGCTTCAAGAGTATCTGCACCCTGTGTAGGTAATCCAGAGCGTAGGTTCCACAATTTCCATGGATGCCTATTCATCATTGCTTCGGCGAACAACGCGGCCACATCGGGATCATCAGGATGTGAAGTGTAGAGCGCGCGCATAGCATCTGCATATTGTGCGCTCCAGTCATACATATTCTCGATTGCTTGCGTAGATTGGTAGCGGTATGTGAGCGCGTCGATCAAACCGGCTTCAGTTGAACTTTCCGTATCAAGCGCCGCCCGTGCCAGATCCAAACGATGGCGACAACTGGTCAGCATTTCATTGATTTCGGATGGCGAAAAAAGTTCCCACGGGCGGTTGTAATTTGGGCCTGCTACATAGGCTAACCCCCATTGCGCCATCGCACAGTTTGGGTCTGCTTGGAGTGCTTGCCTAAAACAAATTTCTGCTTCTTCTTGGTGGAATCCATAGACCCAGTTAAAACCCCGGTCAAACCAGATTTGAGCATCTTTGCTAGTTGTCGCTATGTTGCGAGTGTATTCTCCAAGGTCGTAAGGATAATTCGACATTTCCCAATCCATCAACAAGCCTGCTTCAAAAAAGTCCACTCATCCTAATTGTACTGGACCGCCAATTGGCTCTGAGGTTCTTATTTGCAATTATTCTGAGCCTTTTTATAAGCTGCTGTAAAGCCGATCAATGAGTACGTATCTACGGTTTTTTTTCCCGACGGGGATTGTGCATAAACAGTGGCTTTTTGACCAAGTTGCATAGCTTTGACTATTTTTTTGTCTTGTTCCGGACCTCCTGCCCAAGCCCAGGCGCGATCTGCGTCAGATTTACTGTCTGGCGGAGCAATGCCGAGTTTGAATTTTTTTCCATCAATTGAAATTTCAGGTGCAGATCCTCGTTTAATTGGATATCCTAGTCCAATTGAAACCTCAGAAAAAATTTTCTGAGATGGCACAAACTGTACAAAAAATGCGACAGGTGTGGAATCGTCATTTCCTCTATTTAGCTTTATCTTTCTTCCATTTCTGGTCCCGATATCAATAGGATTTTCTGGTATGCTCAAGGCATAACATGTTTTGGGTTTTTCAATAATTTGGCTCGCCCATTTGTTGGCTCCTTCTGAAAACGCAACATTTGGTAAGACAATTAGTCCTGTAATTATCAAGCTCCACAGCACACTGATCAGTACTATGAGTTTTTGCATGCTTTGTCCTCGCGCCTGTTAGATATTTTGTATATAATTTCTATGTTTGGTTTTTGCCAATTTTCTTATAGAAAGCGGATACCTACTCACCATTGGTATTCTAGCCTTAAAGTGATGATCAGCGAAAGCCCTCTTGGCATAATTTTGCCTAAAAATGGAGAAACAAATGAATGTGCCGGTTGTTTTAGCCGAAATTTCACGCGGACAGTTTCTAGAGAGTACTCATTTTGGCCACGCTGTTGTCTGTGATGACACAGGAAAGGTCATAAAATCTTGGGGACACCCAGATGAAATGATTTTACCGCGTTCTTCTTGCAAAATGATACAGGCTCTGCCGCTGATTACATCTGGCGCCAGCGCGGCCTTTGGTCTGACGATGCGCCATCTGGCTTTGGCCTGCGCGTCACATCAAGGAGCTGCAATTCATACGGATGCTGTCATGAACTGGCTGGAAAACTTGGGGCTGGGGGAGGCTGATTTTCGGTGCGGTGCACAAATGCCTAACGATAGAGCGGCTCGAGAAGCTCTTCGAAAGTCTGATCACTCGCCCTGTCAATTTCATAATAATTGTTCTGGAAAGCACAGTGGTTTTTTGACCCTTTCCAAACATCTCAAAGCAGGGCCAGAGTATATTGAGGTCGATCATCCTGTACAGCGGGCTTGCCTTGAAGCATTTGAAATGACAACTAATGCCAAAAGTCCGGGTTTTGCAACTGATGGATGCTCTGCGCCCAACTATGCAGCCAGCCTAAGCAATGTCGCTCGCTCAATGGCGTGGTTTGCCTCTGCTGCGCAGAGGTCGGACCGCGCTTCAAAGGCTGCCCATAAATTAGTTGATGCCATGCGTCTTTATCCCGAACTAGTCGCAGGTGAAGGGCGGGCTTGTACGGAACTGATGCAAGCAATGGATGGAAAGGTTGCCATCAAAACTGGAGCGGAGGGCGTCTATATCGCCATTATTCCTGAGAAAAAGATCGGTATTGCCGTGAAAGTGATGGACGGCGCGCGTCGAGGAAGCGAATGCGCAATCGCCGCTTTGCTGGTTGCCGTTGGTGTGCTCAATCCAGATCATCCAGCTACCAAGAAACGCATGAACGCATCGATTACCAATTGGCGCGGCATTGAGACTGGATTTATCCGGCCAGCCGCAGATTTGATACTATGATCCTCCTCTTCAACAAACCTTTCAATGTTTTGTCCCAATTCACCGATAACTCTAGCCATCAAAGTGAGCGCGAAACACTATCCCACTATTTTAATATTTCAGGCGTTTATCCAGCCGGTCGGCTGGATCGCGACAGTGAGGGGCTCTTGGTTCTGACTAACAACGGTCGTTTGCAGGCCAAGATTTCTCATCCGAGCAATAAAGTAGAAAAAACATATTGGGTACAGGTCGAAGGTGTTCCAAACCAATACGATCTCGATCCGTTGCACATGGGAGTGATGCTTAAAGATGGGGCCTGCCAGCCCGCCAAAGCGCGGATAATAGATTCACCAAATGGCCTCTGGCCGCGTATCCCAGCAATCCGTGTGCGCAAATCTGTGGCTGATAGCTGGCTAGAAATAAAGATCAGCGAAGGGCGCAACCGGCAAGTGCGGCGCATGACGGCAGCGATTGGTTTTCCAACATTGCGGCTGATCCGGGTACAAGTAGGCGAGTGGACCCTGGGTGGGTTAGAGCTCGGAAAATACCGCTCAATCGGCTAAAAATTAATTTTACGACCTTGATAAAGTTATCATACAAACGCCTAGGCTGCGGTCGATTAGGCCGCCGCAAACCCTTTGTCTAGGGCAGCTAGTACTTGGGAGATTTCTTGCTCTGTTATCACCAATGGTGGCGACATTAGAATATTGTTCAGCCCCAATCGCACCATCGTTCCGGCCTCGTAAGCAGCTTGGTGGATACGTTTCATCGTATCATTGTCCATAGGTGTTTTCGCGGCCTTATCACTTACAATTTCGATACCCGTCATAAGACCTTGGCCTCCCCGGACGTCCCCAATGATATCATATTTTGCCTGTAGTTTGAGAACCCCTTGATAGAGCTGAATGCCCCGCGCTGCGGCATTGGTTCTGGTATCCAGCCGTTGGGTTTCGGACAGACACGCCACAACGGCGGCGGCTCCGACAGGGTGGGCGGAATAGGTATAGCCATGGAAAATAGCCCCATCGCCTGTTGTGTCATTTTCAAACACGTCAACGACTTTATCGCTCATCAAGGCGGCACCGACCGGAAAATAGGCGCTTGTAATACCTTTTGCCATGCACATCATATCCGGTTTAACGGCGTAGTGGCGCGCTCCCGACCAGTCGCCAGTGCGCCCAAACCCTGTGATGACTTCGTCAGAAATCATCAAAATCCCATGTCTATTGCAGACATCCTGCATCAATCCCATGAATGAGGCATCTGGCACGATCACGCCACCAGCACCTTGGATCGGTTCCATTATGAACGCGGCAATACTTCCCGGGCCTTGAAAGGCCACTTCGTCCTCAAAGGCTGCTGCGATATTCTGGGCCAGTGTTGCAGGATTAGTTTCGTTAAATGGATTACGATAAGTATAGGGACTTGGAAGATGAAAACAGCCCGGAAGCAAGGGTTCGTAATTGATCCGAAACCTGTTGTTGCCATTGACCGACGCGCCTCCAAAATGAGTACCGTGATAGCCTTTTTTCAATGAAATAAACTTTGTCCGCCCGGGTTCGCCACGTAACTTGTGATACTGGCGGGCCAGTCGAAGGGAGGTCTCTACGGCGTCTGATCCGCCGGATGTAAAGAATACTCGCGACATGCCATCGGCCTCAAACATTTCCCGCACAGCCAGCGATGCTTCGATGGCTGGTCCATTGGTCGCTCCTGCAAAGCTCGAATAGTAGGGCAGTTCATAAACTTGGTTCGCAATGGCATCTTTAACAGCAGTGTTGGAGTAGCCTAAATTAACACACCACAGGCCTCCGACGGCATCTATTGCCTCGTGCCCATCCATATCAACTATAGAAGAGTTTTTTGCTGACACAATAACTTTGGGCGGGTGGGCAAGGGAATCTGCTGGATGTCCCATAGGATGCCAGAGATGCTTTGCATTATTTTCCTTGATAAAATTATCATCTTTCATGGCATCACCTATTTTTTAAAATTTGATCAAAACTAATCTGTTTGCCTTGGCTCTGTCCAGTAAATTGCGGCCTACGCGCTAAGGTTTTAGACATCGATGGAAGGGTTTATGTTTATGGCAGTGTAAGAGATACGTCATCACCATAGACAGCGTCCAAGAGTGCGTGTAATCACCCAATCTATGAATAAGACAAACCAAAACCCCAATTATAAGATTATATCAGAAAACCGCCGCGCGCGGTTTGACTATGCGATCGAGGAAGATTTGGAATGTGGCGTTCTGCTCTTGGGTTCTGAGGTTAAGTCCCTGCGCACAAACGGCGCCAATATTGCCGAAAGTTACGCTGCTGTAGAGAAGGGTGAGCTATGGTTGGCCAATTCCTACGTTGCACCTTACGAACAGGCCCGAACATTTGGCCATGACGAGCGTCGCAGGCGGAAACTTTTGGTAAGCAAACGCGAGCTTGCCAAGCTATGGTCCGAAACCCAACGCAAGGGTCTGACACTGGTCCCACTGGTCTTGTACTTTAATCATCGTGGTAAAGTTAAGTTAAAGATTGGTATTGCCAAAGGTAAAAAGGCTCATGACAAACGTGCCGATCAGGCCAAGCGCGATTGGGGTCGGCAAAAGCAAAGACTTCTGCGGCATGGTGAATGAGCCGAATAAGATCCTCAATTAACAATAAAAGCAAAAATTTCATTGCTGGACTTGTCATAGCTTAGTCTCGATAGTACTCATTATTTATGTCTTAACGGGAGGCCCGAATGGCTATCGATGATCCCAAAACGCTTGTTTCTACAAAATGGTTGGCGGATCATTTATCTGATCCAGACTTAAGAGTTCTAGATGCCTCTTGGTATCTACCGGAGATGAACCGTGATCCCAAGGCTGAATACGAGGAAGAACATATTCCCGGCGCTCGTTTTTTCGATATCGATGAGATTAGTGACAAAGCCTCAGATTTACCACATATGGTGCCGCCGGTTGAAAAGTTCATTTCACGGATGCGCGCGATGGGCGTTGGTGACGGGCATCAAATCGTGATTTATGATGGGGCCGGGTTGTTTTCTGCTGCACGGGTTTGGTGGTTATTCAAGCTGATGGGGCAAAATGATGTTGCCGTTCTGGACGGTGGATTTCCGAAATGGAAAGTGGAAGGTCATCTGACCGAGGATATGGCACCGATTGTTCGCGATAGGCACATGATGGTGCGCCGCCAAAACTATATGGTGAAAGATGTAACACAGGTCTCATCGGCCTCAAAGCTTGGTGATTATGAAATTATCGACGCAAGGTCTCCGGCGCGGTTTAAAGGAGAGGCGCCCGAGCCTCGCGAGGGTTTGAGATCTGGGCATATTCCTGGGTCGAAAAATCTTTTTTTTCAGTCCCTTCTGAATCATGATGGGACAATGAAAGATGCCGCGGTCATTAAAGGTGCGTTTGAGGATGCTGGGGTAAATCTTGATAAGCCGGCGATTACGACCTGTGGCTCTGGCGTCACGGCCGCCGTCCTGAGCCTTGGTCTAAGCCTGATCGGGAAAACGGATCACGCACTTTACGACGGTAGCTGGACGGAGTGGGGCCAGTTTCCAACCCTGCCGATTGAAATTGGAGATACGTGATGTTTAGCACCCTACAAGAACAGCCTGCCGATAAAATTCTATCATTGGTGCAACGTTTTAAAGAGGATCCGCGCTTGGATAAAATCGATCTTGGCGTTGGGGTTTATAAAGATGCTCAGGGCCTGACACCTATTATGCGTTCGGTCAAAGCGGCTGAAAAGACGCTTTGGGAAAGTCAGGAGACCAAAAGCTATGTTGGCTTGGTTGGAGATATCGCATTTTCGGACGTGATGGTTGATCTGCTTTTAGGGGATGCCGTGTCGCGGGATGGCGTTGCTGCTGCTGCAACACCGGGTGGAACAGGTGCTGTAAGACAGGCGTTCGAACTTGTTCGAATGGCAAATTCTCAGGCGCGCATTTTTGTTTCTGACCCGACGTGGCCAAATCATTTATCGATCCTCAAACACTTGGGTATTGAAATGGTGCCATATCGCTATTTTGATAGCTCGACGGGTGGTGTGAATCATTCGGATATGCTTGAGGACTTGGCGACAGCAAAGCTAGGGGATGTCGTGTTGCTTCATGGGTGCTGTCATAACCCGACAGGGGCGAATATGAATATGTCTCAATGGCAAGATGTCATTGACGTTCTGTTGAAAACTGGTGCAACGCCAATGATTGATATTGCCTATCAAGGCTTTGGTGATGGGCTTGATGCCGACGCGGCACCAACCCGTTTGGTAGCTTCGTCTGTTCCTGAATGTATCGTTGCAGCAAGTTGTTCCAAGAATTTTGGAATTTACCGCGAACGGACCGGTATATTGATGGTGACCTTGAAAGATAAATCTATGTTGGCCTTAAATCAGGGAACGTTGGCCTATCTTAACCGACAGAATTTTTCTTTTCCTCCAGATCATGGTGCCCGCTTGGTTACAATGATCCTGAGCGATCCTAATTTGCGTCAAGACTGGCAAAACGAGCTTGAAGCAATACGCATTTCGATGTTGGATTTGCGTCAGCAACTTGCCAGTGCATTGCAAAACGCATCTGGGTCAGATCGGTTTGGATTTTTGGGGGAACATCGTGGAATGTTCTCGCGTCTTGGAACAACTTCAGACAAAGTTGATTTGTTGCGTGAGAAATACGGTATTTACATGGTTGGCGACAGTCGTTTGAATATTGCAGGCCTCAACGCCAAAACCGTCCCGATTCTGGCTCATGCGATTATTGACTGCGGTATTTGATCAGGTATTCAAACGCTCAAAGTGGCATAAATGGCTTTTTTCCAACGTTGATATTTTGCGTCGCTTTGTGATTTTTCCATATCTGGTGAGAAACTGCGGTCTAAGGCCCAGTTTTTAGAAAACTCGCTTTGATCGGGATAAATTCCTGCTTTCATACCGGCAAGCCACGCGGCACCTAAGGCCGTTGTTTCCCAAACTTTCGGGCGGTCTACTGGGGCTTGCAAAATATTTGAGAGAAATTGCATAGACCAGTCATTTGCCGTCATGCCGCCGTCAACCCGCAACACAGGTCCCTTAGTACTGTCTGGCCAGTCGGCATGCATGGCCTCAAGTAGATCGCGAGTTTGATACCCAACACTTTCTAGTGCAGCTCTTGCAAATTCTGCGGGTCCCGAATTGCGGGCCAGCCCGTAGACTGCCCCGCGGCAGTCGGCATTCCAATAAGGTGCTCCAAGACCGGTAAAGGCTGGAACAAGAATCAAATTCTGCGTATCGTCTGCTTGGCTTGCCAGCGCCTCAGTTTGGTTGGCATTCTCAATGATCCCAAGCCCATCACGCAGCCATTGCACAACGGCACCGGCGATAAAGATTGACCCTTCCAATGCATAGGTTGGAATACCGTCCAGCTGATAGGCAATGGTCGTCAACATTCGGTTTTTTGAAACTACTGGACTTGTTCCTGTATTGAGCAAAGCAAAACAGCCCGTTCCATAAGTAGATTTCAGCATTCCAGGCTCAAAACAGGCCTGTCCAACCGTCGCCGCCTGTTGATCCCCCGCTGCACCAAGAATAGGGAGAGGGGATCCAAATAGGTCCGGTTGCGTGTGGCCAAAGTCTGCCGCACAATCCCTGACGTCTGGTAGCATGTTGGTGGGTATATCCAGCAACTTGCAAATATCCATGCTCCAAGCGCCTTTGTGGATATCAAACAGTAACGTTCTGGCAGCGTTGGTGGCGTCCGTCGCATGCACCGCACCGTCTGTCAGCTTCCAAATGAGAAAACTATCAACGGTTCCAAACAGCAAATTCCCATTTTCAGCTCGTGCGCGCGCGCCCTCGACATTGTCCAAAAGCCACTTGAGTTTTGTTGCTGAAAAATAGGGATCGAGAAAAAGACCAGTTTGACCCGTAATCATAGGCTCGTAGCCTGTATCACGTAAGTCTTGGCACATTTTGGAAGTTCTTCGATCCTGCCAAACAATGGCCCGATGAATTGGCTCGCCAGTTTTCTTATCCCAGACAATTGTTGTTTCACGTTGGTTTGTAATACCGATGGCGGCGATATCTGTACTGCTTAGGCCTGCTTTTGTAATAGCTTGACGGCAAGTTCGGATCGTAGTGGACCAGAGATCTGAAACTTCATGCTCGACCCACCCGCTGTCGGGAAAATGCTGCGTAATCTCTTCTTGTGCTGTTGCTATAGGATGCATGTCTGGATCAAATATAATCGCCCTGCTTGAGGTCGTTCCTTGATCAATTGCAAGAATATGAGACATGCGGGTTCCTTTTAGTCAGCTATATCTAGGCCAGTTTGTTTCCTTTTCCCGCTCAATGCAAAGTTTTTATCCTTCCATGACTTAGCGTAATAACGGCAGGCCCTTAAGGCCTACCACTTTGCTAATCAAGATGACGCATGGGTGTACTTGAGCTCAAGGCGTCGCTGATGAAGAATGGGTTCCGTATAGCCAGATGGTTGAATACGGCCTTTAAAAACAAGGTCACATGCAGCTTGAAAGGCAATACCGTCAAAGTCAGGTGCCATAGCAACATAAGTTGGATCAGATACATTCTGTTGATCTACCACATCTGCCATCTTTTTCATCGCAGCCATCACGTCTTGTTGGCTGACAACCTCATGGTACAGCCAGTTGGCTAAATGTTGAGAACTAATCCGACAAGTGGCACGGTCCTCCATCAGGCCGACGTCATTTATGTCAGGTACTTTTGAACATCCCACACCATGATCAATCCAGCGGACGACATACCCAAGTATCCCTTGTGCGTTATTTTCCACTTCGCGTATTATCTGATCCTTAGACCATTTCTGATAGGTGGCCAAAGGGATATCCAAAAGCGTATCTACATAGGCGCGCCGGCCCCCTTTTTTAAGGTTTTTTTGAACCGCAAACACATCCACCATATGATAGTGCAGCGCATGCAGTGTTGCAGCAGTTGGTGAAGGGACCCAAGCGCAGTTTGCGCCAGATTTTGGATGTTCGATTTTTTGTTCGATCATCGATGACATTAGATCTGGCATCGCCCACATACCTTTGCCGATCTGGGCTTTGCCTGACAGACCACATTCTAGGCCAATATCCACATTTTGATTTTCGTAGCCAATGATCCAGCTTTTGCGCTTGATAAAGTCTTTTCGGCTGAAGGGCCCCGCCTCCATACTGGTATGAATCTCGTCGCCTGTACGATCCAGAAATCCAGTGTTGATAAAGGCAACGCGGTTACTTGCTGCACGAATGCATTCCTTCAGATTTACACTCGTACGGCGCTCTTCATCCATCACACCTATTTTGACCGTGTGTTTCGGCAGACCTAGAAATCCTTCGACTTTTTCGAAAACTTCGTCGGCAAAGGCCACTTCGTCTGGACCATGCATTTTAGGTTTCACAATGTAGATAGATCCTTTGACGGAATTCCCGCCCGCACGTTTGAGGTCATGCATGCCGATTAACGTGGTTACAGCAGCATCCAAAAGGCCCTCTGGAATTTCATTGCCATCGCCGTCCAGAATAGCGGGATTTGTCATGAGGTGGCCGACGTTTCTGATCCATAATAAAGCTCGGCCTTTAAGAGTAATCTGATTCCCATCGGCGCCTGTGTAGATGCGATCTTGATTTAACTTGCGCGTGATGCTTTTGCCGCCCTTTTTAAAGGTTTCTTCAAGATCCCCTTTCATCAAGCCAAGCCAGTTTTCATACGCACTAACTTTATCGGCAGCATCCACGCAGTCAACAGAATCCTCACAATCCATAATCGCAGATACTGCGCTTTCGACTTGGACATCGGCCAACAAAGCTTGGTCTCTGCTGCCAATCGTATGTGCTCTGTCAAAAACTAGTTCGACATGTAGGGCATTGTTGCAAAGTACCACGGCATCTGGCGCTTTCGGATTTCCGCGATATCCGACAAATTTATCGGTTTGGACGAGAGGGCAGTCATCAATCATTAACTGGCCATCTTGCACGTAATACCTCCGAGCATCGGCGTGGCTGGCTCCGGCAATCGGAAAGGCTGTATCTAGAAAAACGCGAGACCGGGCAACGACCCGGGCGCCGTGACCGCGGTCGTATCCGCCCTGTGGAGCAAGGGTGCCCATAGCATCAGTGCCATAAAGGCAGTCATAAAGGCTCCCCCACCGAGCATTGGCTGCGTTAAGAGCATAGCGAGCATTGGTTAATGGCACAACAAGTTGTGGCCCGGGAATTGTAGCAATCTCTGGGTCAACATTTTTGGTTTTGATTTCAAAATCAGGGCCCTCTTCGACGAGATAGCCTATTACTTTGAGAAATTCTTTATATGTTTCATGACCATGAGGCTGATTGCGTTGTCTGATATGCCATTGGTCGATTTTGGCCTGTAAGTCTGAACGGTGTGCTAGAAGTGCCTTATTTTTTGGTCCAAGTTCATTTACTAAATCGGCTAGTCCTTGCCAAAAGTCACTTTTAGAAACATCCGTTCCAGGCAGTGCGTTTTGTTCAATGAATTGAATAAGCGGTTGTGCCACCTGCAGACCGTTTTTAAGGTTATATTCAGTCAATCCAAGTGCTCCATGATGTAATTTAGCGTCAAACTATTTTTAGTATCGACTGTTTTCATCACTCTGATAACCACAAAAGTAAATATTTTGCAAACTTTGGCACAGATAGCCTTTGCCACAAGAAGTGTGTGATGTATTGATCGGCGTACAAACACTTTTTGATCGCAAACACAGGAATATTTAACTGTTTGATCCAGACGGAATTGAAATGCCATAGCTTAAGCATTTGGATGTTCTGTTCCGATGGTTTTTGTTAAGGATTAACCAGTTAATAATATGCTGGTAATAATATGCTGGCCATTTTTTGGTTGTCATGAAAGGAAAACTATGGCTGATTATGTTGCTCTTTTAGGTACCAAAGGTGGACCTGCAATCCGACCTGGGTCAACAATGCCGACATCTAATCTTTTGTGTCTTAACGGGCGGCAGCTTATTGTTGATTGTGGTTTGGGAGTATCGCGAGGGCTGGTTGACCAAGGGATGGCGCTCAAAGACCTCAGCTTGATTTTTATCACGCACTTGCATTCTGATCATTATCTCGAGCTTGGACCGCTTTTACACACAGCATGGACGTCCGGGCTAAACAGCGTGGTTGATGTTTATGGCCCTGCTGACCTAGATCGACACTGGACGGGTTTTCTGACTTCGATGCAAAGTGACATTAATCTGCGGATTGAAGATGAAGGGCGTCCTGACATCCGTGATTTAGTAGTGTTTCATGTGATTGATGAAACGGATGTTGTTACTCTTGGTGACATGCATGTAACTTCTTTTCGCAATATTCATCCGCCGCTGGTCGACACTTTTGCCCTCTCTTTCAAAACTGACAAAACGCATGTCGTGTTCAGTGGCGATACAGCTTATATGCCGGAAATGGCGGAGTTTGCTAAAGGCGCGGACTTGCTCATTCACGAAGCGATGTTGGAGGCTGGTATACTGCCCTTAGTAGCGCGTGTCGGCAACGGCGATGATCGGTTACTCAAGCATTTATATGCCTCACATACCCCTGCAGCCGATGCGGCAAAGATAGCAACCTTGGCCGGTGTAAAGGCGCTGGCATTTAATCATTTACTCCCTTCGGATGATCCAAATTTTACTGCCAATCATTGGGAAGAATCCGTTAAGCAGGAATGGTCTGGACCATTCTATCTGGGCTCGGACGGATTGCGTATCGAACTGAACTAGAACTCTCGCCAACTGTGGTGTCCGGTATCCAAAAAGGTCACCGTCTTTTTAAAGAAGAGGTGTTTGGCCCCATACTTTTAGCGACGCCTTTTGATACCGACGAAGATGCTTTGGTTTTGGTAAGTGGAACAGACTATGGTCTATCAGCTTACGCATCGATAACACGGCTCCTTTGGGAGGCGCCAAACAGTCAAGAAATGGAGTCGACAAATCGCTTCATTTTTTTGATAAATATACAGCGTTCAATACGGCGTGGATACATCTCTGAAACACAGTCACGTATTTCTGTTAGGCGACATATTATGACCAAACCGACGTTGCTCTTCATATCGATGGGCGAACTTGCGACCCATCTTTTAGAGGCCATCGCAAGAACTGACATATTTAGCACCATTGTGGTCGCAAGCAGAGATTTTGAAAAGGCCCAAAAAAGGGTCAACAACGCTGTATTAGGTGCCGGGATTGAAGGGCATTTTCCACGCGTAATTGCAGAACAGTTAGATGTTCACAGTAATGATTTTTCCACACGACTAAAGGAGATAAACCCAGATTTCATTTTTTCGGCTCCCTCGCTATTGCCGTGGTGGAAATTAGCGCCAAGCGGGATTGATATTCCGTTTGCAGGTTATACTGCGCTTCACCTGTCACTTATGCAGAAATTTCGAAACCAAATAGCCATGGCCAATGTTAATTCTGTCTGGATTGGAGCTTCGTTTCCGGATGTGATAAACGCCATGCTGAACCGGACAGGATTTGGCCCGGACTATGGCATTGGCAATGTTCAAGAACCAATTGCAAAAATTCAAATGGGCATTGGTCGCCTACTAAACTGTGCTCCAAACGATGTTGACGTAAAGTTGGTCGCACAACATTCATTTGAGTATTTTGTTTTAAATGATCACAAACCAGATCAATTGCCCCCTTATTTGCTCAAAGCGACTTTGGCGGGCAAAGATGTTACGCAGATTGCCGAAACTGTTTTGCGCGAGGCTTTTCCGTTTCCTTATGATTTGCATTTTAACCGGGTTACGGCGTCATCGGGCCTTGTGGCGCTGCAGGCTCTCACGGGGGAAACGGAAAAATCCATTCATTTGCCGGGCATCGGCGCTCTCGTTGGGGGGTATCCCGTACGTGCCAGCAAGTCGGGTATTACGATTGATCTTCCGGATGAATGGTCATTGGAACAGGCCATTGCAGTTAATGAAGCCTCTTTAAAGTGGGATGGTATTGACGAGATGGCACAAGACGGGACTATTGTTTTTACAGCCGAAACACAGCTGGCATTGCATAAGCTACTTGGAAAAAATATTGAGACGCTTTCGACGGAAATAGCACAAGATCAGGCAAACGATCTTTTGAATGCTTTGAGATGAACACAATTTTAATAGGATAAGACATGCAACACAAACAATCTGAGGATCTATTTGAACGCTCAATGGACGTTTTAGTAGAAGGTTGTAGCTCTGCGTCGCGCG
>JAQWKM010000052.1 GCA_029247845.1 Paracoccaceae bacterium
AGAACAAAAAGAAAATCGAATAGTAAAAGGTGGCTGATATTTAGTTTTTGCCGTACCATTTAAAAATAGAAAGGGATCGTGATGCCTGAAACATTAAACCACGCTCAATTAACATTTTACCGGCAAAACGGCTTCCTGATACTGGAAAATAAAATTCCTGATATTTGGTTGAAAAATCCGATCTGAAATTGGCCAATTTGAAGAAGAGACCACTCTTCTTGAGCAAAGCAATGACTGCTCGGACCTAGAAGACACTCACAGCAAAAGGCTCCCCGCGTCTGAGACGCATCAGCTTGCGCCATTTAATCATTAACAATCTATACGACTTGTTGCATTCTGATCATATTTTGGGTCCAGCTCAGGATCTGATCAGTCCCAATATTCGGTTACCTATGAGCAAAAATTATGAAGTCCGCAGGCTATGGTGCTGCGGTCGAATGGCATTAGTATTATACATTTTATCCCCATAGCAATGACGATCTATTAGCGATCGGTGTAATCATCGATGATATGCAGCCAGAAAACGGCCCTCCTATGGTCTATCCCGGAAGCCACAAAGGCCCTGTTTATAATCATCATGTAGATTGTGTTTTTGCCGGTGCAATACTTCCAGAAGAGAATGGGTTGAACCCCAAAGATGATGTGTCTTTGTTGGGGCCAGCTGGGTCAATTTCGATTCATCATGGACTTATCGTTCAGGGCTCAGCGCTAAATACTTTGAACCACGCAAGCTCGCAGGCATTGTAGCGGCTGAAACAATGCAATTTTATATGGGCGTGCTTGGTACTTTTTCTCTATTTCCATTGGCATTTTACGATTTGGTCACGCCGCCAACTACGTTTGAATGGGTTCTTATGACGGTTTTAGGAGTTTGAGCTTGCGCGCGGCATAAACTTTTGACACGCGTTCAAGGATATGCACCGGCAAATACCTTGATGTCCTATACTTATAGTTTTATGATTTTTTTAACAATCAAAAGTTATCTTGTGTTTTTTGATGTTCCAGATGAATGGACGTTAACAGGTGCCATAATCGTTGTCATATCAGGCCTAATTATTTAGAAACCAACTCAGTTACGGGAGGAAAAATGGTGAAAGTAGCCTGTATCGGAGAGGCCATGATCGAACTCTCTCTTCGCGAACGGCAAACAAATTTGGGAGTTGCCGGGGATACGCTCAATACGGCTGTTTACCTCAAACGCGCAGCCCCGCAGATTGAAGTCGACTATATAACCCGTCTTGGCTCTGATCCGTTTTCCGCGCAGATCACTGCGTTCATCACAGCTCAAAACCTTGGCACAGCAGCCATCGAAATCTCTGAACATCGCCATCCCGGTCTCTATGCGATTTCCACCTCAGACGACGGAGAAAGATCCTTTACTTATTGGCGGAGCCAGTCCGCCGCCAAACAGCTGTTCCAAAGTCCGAGCGGGCCCAGTTTTGAGTGCTTGGAACGATACGATGCTATCTATCTTTCAGGAATCACATTGGCGATCCTACCCGATGAGATGTGCACTGCATTGCTTGATTATCTTAGACAATCAGAGCAGACGCTGGCCTTTGACAGTAATTACAGACCAGCTCTCTGGACTAGCCGAAGTAAAGCATGCGATGTGATGCAACAATTTTGGCAACGGGCAGATATTGCTTTACCGTCTATTGATGATGAAATGCTTTTGTGGGACCAGAATGAAGCAGAGGTCATCGTGCGTTTTGCTGCTTTAGGTTCCGATGGCGCACTGAAAAGAGGCGCGTCCGGACCTTTGTCACTTAGCCCGATTGATCAAGCAAATTTAAGTTTTGCGCCCTCGCCTAAGGTTGTGGACACAACCGCCGCAGGCGATAGTTTTAACGGTGCTTATTTGGCCGCACGATTGACAGGTGCGCCTCAAGAACAGGCGCTAATGGCTGGGCATCGCTGTGCGTCGCACGTGGTACAATACCCCGGCGCAATTGTTCCACATGCTCCAAGTGAGGCCTAAACGTTATCTAGCGCTGACGCCTCGATTCCAACTAGTTTGAGCAAAGCGTCATAAGGATTTTGTGATTTTGCGGCAATCGTGATTTCATCCGTCTTGGGATCTTGTAAGGCGATTTTTTGAGCGACTTCAGCGCTACAAAACTCCGTCCATCTGACTAATGCCAATTTAAGGTTGGGAGCCGTTTTACTCTCGGCTGAAAGCGCCCTCAGACTTTCGCACCACCGATAGGGTATTTTAAGGCTTCCATCCATCGCAATTTGACGCAAACGATGTTTCAAATCCGGGTTTTCAAAACGTTTGAGCAAAGCAGCGGCATATGCTTCTGTCTCTTCTTCGGTTACATCTACAAGCGTTTGAGCGGCTTCCCTCATGAGCCCATGGGCCTGTTTTCGCAGCTCAGCGTCGCTCACCGCCTGATGAACAAATTCATACCCGGCAAGAATGCCTGCATAGGCCAAAAATGAATGTGCCCCGTTCAACATGCGCAATTTACGCTGCTCATGCGGTCGCACATCTTCAACAAATTGAACATTTGCCCAATTGGGCCGCGGCCCAACAAAGCGGTCTTCGATCACCCATTCCGAAAAAGGCTCGGTGGCGACAGCCATCATATCGCCAGTGGCCTCCATCAAAGCATGAGTGGTGGCGGGTGTGATACGATCCACCATAGAATTTGGAAACGAGACCTTTGCCCAGTCAATTTCAAGATCTGCGGCCTCGGCAAAGTCATATACTGCCCTGGCAACAACATCTCCATTGTCACACAGGTTATCACAGCACAACACCGTTACAGGCGTTTTGCGGCGCGCTAGACCATAAGCCAGAAAACCGATAACAGTTTTTGGCTCATCTGTCTTCAGATCCTCCAAAATCCCAAGATCATTGAGATCGAGCCGATTGTCAGGGGTAAGCGTATATCCTTTCTCGGTGACAGTGAGGGAGACAATATGCGTCATAGGATCTGCCAAAGCCGTGATTACCGACACTGGGTTTTCAGGCGCCACTAGGACAGTCTCCAAAGCCGTGATACGTTTATCCACGTCGCCCTGAATGCTCAAAGTATAGTCATAATTTTGCGTACTGAGCCTATCACGGATCGCAGCGGACCTCAGACTGACTCCAAGGATCGACCAAGTTCCCTCGATCTGCGTGTAGTCTGCCATATGAGCCCGAAAGAAATTCCCCACCCCAATATGTAAAATTCGCTTGATGATGTGATCATCCTTTCACAACGACGTGCCAAACAAACCTCTAGTACTTTTCGCCATAACGTCTTAACGCGAACTAATCCCCTTCCAGACATGACTGTCTTACG
>JAQWKM010000057.1 GCA_029247845.1 Paracoccaceae bacterium
AATCGTGCAGAAATCCCATCGCATATCTAATATTAACGAAGCCGGTTCAGATGGCTGGGAAGTCTTTTTGAAGGCGCGAAAGATGATATCCGAAGGGGTCAAGGTTACCGAACTTTCCATCGGTGAACATGATATTCGCACAGATAAGAGTATTCTGGACGCCATGCATGCGTCAGCTCTGGCAGGCAAGACAGGCTATGCGATGGTTCCGGGGATGCACAGTCTACGCAAAGCCGTGGCCAAGCGTGTACAGGCGCGCACTGGCGTCCCTACAGAAGTTGATAATGTCCTCATCACCCCTGGGGGTCAAGCAGGCCTTTTTGCGGCTCATGCCGCGACATGCGATGCTGGGGATCGAGCGCTGTATGTGGAACCTTTTTACGCGACATATCCATCAACACTACGCGCTCAGGATCTTGATGCCGTTTCTGTCCCTACAAGATCCCGCTATGGATTTCAACCAGAGCGCGTCTATTTGGAAAAACATGCGAAAGGCGCGCGATCACTGCTTATTAATTCACCTAACAATCCATCCGGGTCGATCTATTCACGAGAGACAATGACCATGATTGCAGATGTCTGCAAAGCCTATGACCTATGGTTGATATCGGATGAAGTATATGACACGCAAATATGGTCTTCAAAACATATATCACCGCGCAGCTTGCTCGGCATGCAAAAGCGCACGCTCGTCATTGGTTCTATGTCAAAAAGCCATGCCATGACCGGCAGTCGCATTGGTTGGGTAGTGGGCCCGCAAGACATGATCTCCAATCTCATCGATTTTGCTACGAACACGACCTATGGAGTTGCTGGTTTTGTTCAAGAGGCCGCTCTCTTTGCACTGGACCAAGGTGTAAAATTTGAAGAAAAGATCGCAGCCCCGTTTGCGAGACGGCGCAAAATTTCTTTGGACATTTTAAAAGAATTTCCAAATGTTAAAGCAGTTGATCCCCAGGGCGGTATGTATGTTATGCTCGATATCAGAGCGACGGGTCTAAGCGGAATTGAGTTTGCCAACCGCCTGCTTGAGCAGCATCATATTGCCGTTATGCCAGGTGAAAGTTTTGGTCAGTCTGCAGCTGGCCATTTAAGGGTTGCAATGACCATTGCAGATACAGCCTACGGCGAGGCCTTGTGCAGATTATGCCAATTTGCGACGGAACTTGTCGATGTCTGAAGCTTTGTCCTCTATCTGTAATATTGGTCCAACCTAAGAAATAGCCTTTAATCACGGCTGGAATTGAAGACGCTGAAAATTTATGGGATATTGGCGTTGATGGAGGGTATCTAAAACTTTTAAAGAAAAGTGTGCAGCACCATTTCATTGATTATTATTTGATCCCCATAGGACTGCAGGGACGTGCATAAAAAGATTGTCAGGGTCAAAAAAACGCAACTTTTAAAAACGCTTTAATCACCCAAAGGCACCTATCAAGCAAAAAAAGCCCCTCCCGAAACGGAGCTTGATAAAATGTTGGAGCAAATTGGTGTTTTAGAGCCGAAGGCCAGAGACAAAAAATGATTTTTAACGTGAGAGTTTGGCTTAGCCGACCAACTCAAGACCGGAGAAGAAATATGCGATTTCTTCGGCGGCCGTCTCTGGCGCATCTGATCCGTGAACCGAGTTTTCGCCAACAGATTTTGCAAATTCGAAGCGAATTGTGCCTTCAGCTGCATCGGCTGGGTTCGTCGCACCCATCACTTCACGGTTCTTGGAAATAGCATTTTCACCTTCCAAAACCTGAACAACGATTGGCTCTGAACACATAAATTCGCAGAGCTCGTCAAAAAATGGACGCTCGGCATGAACGCCGTAAAAGACGCCAGCTTGAGCTTTGGTCATGTGTATGCGTTTTTGTGCAACAATGCGAAGACCTGCTTCTTCAAATTTTGCGTTGATTTTTCCTATCAAATTGCGACGTGTGGCGTCCGGCTTGATAATGCTGAATGTGCGCTCAATAGCCATGATACAGTCCTTTTTTTACTGGTAGACCCGATGTCCACCCATTAAGTTTTGCGTTCGCCTAGCATGGCCTAAAAGGTTTTAAAAGTCTGTTTTTGTAATTTTGACTTATATATTCAACCACTGTTTATATAAAAAGACTATACGTTTTTTGATGTGTTGAACCTTAATTTCCGCTCAAGACAAAAGAAACAGACCAAGCTTTGGGAAAATTCTAGTTGAACCTGTCGGCAACAGAACTCAAATTCCGTGGAGAAATGTAATTTTTTCACATGGCAGATAGCGCAGCGACCTGTTAAAGCACAAAATATGTTAACAATCTCAAATATCTCTTATGCAGTCGAAGGCCGCCCTCTATTTGATGGAGCAAGCGCCACTATTCCAAACGGTCACAAGGTCGGTCTTGTTGGGCGCAACGGTACAGGCAAGACGACGCTGTTTAATATTATAAAAGGCGACCTTGTTCTTGAGGGAGGCACTATTACGCTTCCTTCCGGAACGCGGATCGGTGGCGTTGCTCAAGAAGTGCCAGGAAACGAGATTTCTCTGCTTGATACAGTTCTTGTTGCTGATACAGAGCGGGCAGAGCTACTGGCTGAGGCAGACACCGCAACGGATCCCAATCGAATTGCCGAAATTCAGGCACGCCTCAACGACATTGATGCATGGTCCGCAGAAGCGCGGGCGTCTTCTATTCTCAAAGGGCTTGGCTTTAATTCTGAAGAGCAAGGGATGCCGTGCAGCGCTTTTTCGGGCGGCTGGCGCATGCGCGTGGCCTTGGCGGGTATCCTTTTTGCTCAGCCAGATCTTTTGCTATTGGACGAACCGACCAATTACCTTGATTTAGAAGGCGCGCTTTGGCTGGAAAACTATCTTGTCAAATACCCTCATACCGTCATTATTATTAGCCATGATCGGGCCTTACTGAACCGATCGGTTAGGGCTATTCTTCATCTTGAAGATAAGAAGTTGGCATATTATACAGGTACTTACGATCAGTTTGCCCGTCAGCGGGCAGAACGGCGCGCGATGCAGGCGTCACTGGCAAAAAAGCAAGATGCGCGTAAGGCTCATCTCCAGTCCTTTGTCGATCGTTTCCGCGCAAAAGCCTCAAAGGCCAAACAAGCGCAAGCCCGGCTCAAGATGATTGAGCGGATGGATATGATTGCCGCTCCAGAAGAAGCCGCGCGTCGAGTTTTCACCTTTCCCGAGCCCGAAGAGTTGTCGCCCCCAATTATTCACATTGAGGATGGGGAAGTTGGGTACGACGGAAAGGCTGTGCTAAAAAACCTTGATTTACGTATTGATCAAGACGATCGTATTGCTTTGCTTGGTCGCAATGGACAAGGTAAATCAACCCTATCCAAACTCTTGTCAGACCGCCTGCACTGTATGTCGGGGAAACTAACCCGTTCATCAAAGCTGCGCATTGGCTATTTTGCACAGCATCAAGTTGACGAACTTAATACAGATGAAACTCCGCTCCAGCACTTACAGCGCGAGCGTTCTGGCGTCATGCAGTCAAAATTGCGCGCCCAACTTGCCGGCTTCGGACTTGGCTCAGATCAAGCAGATACAGCGGTTGGACATCTTTCTGGTGGCCAAAAGGCGCGACTTTCTTTGTTACTTGCGACATTACATGCACCCCATATGCTGATCTTGGATGAGCCGACGAACCATCTGGATATCGAAAGCCGAGAGGCGCTTGTCGAAGCGTTAACTGGATATTCTGGCGCAGTCATTCTGGTGAGCCACGACATGCACCTCCTGTCATTGGTAGCTGATAGATTATGGTTGATTAAAGATAGTGAAGTAAACGCTTACGAAGAAGACTTGGAAACCTATCGCAAAGAACTGCTCGGTGGTTACAAGCACAAGGATAAGCCTGCCAAAGAAAAGCCCAAAGATACTCGTGTGAGCAGAGATAAAATCTTATCTCTTAAGAGTGAAGTTCGCAAAACCGAAGGTCGTCTGGAAAAACTCAATGACATGCGCGAAAAACTGGCAAAAAAACTCGCTGATCCAGAGCTTTATGAAAACGGTCGGATTGGCGAGCTGGAAACATGGAACCGCAAATATGCATAAGTGATGGAAGCTCTTGAACGCGCCGAAGTGCTTTGGATTGCTGCAGAAGAGAAATTAGAGCAAGCAAAGCCGACGGCCTAAGACCTGCCACGAATATAAAATACAGAGATAAAGTGGCTCCAATCCTCAGAGCCATTCTTATTTTAATTTCTCAAAACGCGGCTTCTGCTGACTGAACTCCTGAATACAAACATACCTAAACTATTCTTCTGTCTTCGACATTCATCGCATCTACGCCATACATACACATTTGGGCGCCGTTGCGTTGTGCAAAAAACGCAATCAACTCGGCAATATTTGATCCATTGAGCATCAGAGAATTGAACAGTATCTATTTTGAACGTGCCGTGCGAAATTTCCTTGATCCCACCAATCATGGCATAGCCGGAATCTGCGTCTTTATGAGTGCAAGAGAATTTATTTTGACCCGGATGTTGCTAAATAATATCCACGTTTAAAGTTCGCCCAGTTGGACAAGGTCACCTCTTTGAACAGTTTTGAATATGTAGCAACAAGATCCATAATTGTCATAGTTTCTCTCGAATTTTTTTTAGTGTCTGGTATTTAAGTATATCATTTTATTGTCTAAAAGCTAGCGCAGTATTAGTTTTATAACCCTGGTTTTGCACTGCGATAAAGATGACTTAGCTATACCGTTCAAACTCGATTACACGCGCGTGTGTTAGTTACTCATAATATGTAAGTAAGTTCAGGCCTAGCCAGATTTTGGCTGTAAAACTTCACTTTTATCCTAAGCTTGAAAGCGTTGATTGCTCCATACGCTAATTGCGCTCAACACTAGTAGGAGAGCTATTCCATCCCCGTGATTAGTGTATATTCTAGACGCGTTAGAACTTCTTTATAAACTTTGCGAACGATCAGTTGTTCCTTTTATATTTCTTGAGGCGATCGTACAAACATTCTTTCTGAGACTTGTGGAACAAGCCGATATAGTTCAGAGTAAAGTTTGCGCCATCGCACATCTGAAAGAGTAAAATCGGTTTCAATTTTCCGCCAATTACTGCAATCTATACCATCTAAAGAGTAATAATTTTTTAATATAATTAAAAAATAAGTGCGGAATAGACAACAGATAAGGCCAACCAATTCCACCGCAGTAAAGACTTTACCTTAAAATTTAAGCTGCTTTACGCAATCCTATTTTTCAAGCTGCTTTCGATTTTGTGGTAAATTATCGTCCTCTTGAGCTAAAGATTTTAGGTAGCGAAGTGGACACTCTTGTAAATTCAAACATAAGCGCCACATCGGCTACTAAATTACCCAGTAACTAAGCTTATTTTCTGGTTTGATTACTTAACAAATAGGCGTATAAACGTGTAGGCTAAAAATTATTTAACGCGAGATTGAAACTAATGCTTTTAAATATCAGATGGCCATCTATTTTTGACAGTGTATTTTTAGACGTATCCTGTCTTGTATTTCAAATAAAAACCTTAGGACTTCATCATTGTAAAACCTTCTTAAGTATGTTTTTAGAAACTTCTTCCTTAGTCAAGATCTCTGCATAAGCCTATGGCAAATAATGATTTTGAAAGACTAATTTATCTATCCATATTGGTCGCCGTTATTTTGGGTTCGGTTCTCATGACCCGCAAAGGCGACTTTGGCAATCTGGCCCGGCAGTCTGGTGTTTGGCTCTTGATCTTTATTGCGGTAGTTGCTGCTGTTGTGGGGTGGCAAGATATTCGACAAGCAGGTCCTTTATCTCTGGTTCAAAGCGAAGGTGGGGGGCAAATTATCATCTCCAAACATCGTGATGGTCATTTTCATCTGAAACTGTCAATAAACGGCAAGCCGATTGAGTTTTTGGTTGATACCGGTGCTTCTGAGATCGTTTTAAACCAAAAAGATGCCCAGACGCTCGGCTTTGACGCCGAGACATTAGATTATTGGGCTTATGCAAATACTGCGAATGGCAAAGTTCGACTTGCCCCGGTACGTTTGGGTTCGATTGTTCTTGGTGACTATAAAGATAAAAATGTGAAGGCTACAGTCAACGAAGGTAGTATGCGGACTTCCTTGCTTGGAATGAGCTATCTAAACAAATTTAGTGCTATTGAGATAAAGCAGAGCCAAATGATCCTGACGCGCTAGGAAGTTGGAGCGTTTTTTTCGGATTTTTTCTGCCAGTGGCCAGTTTCCTCAGACCAATACTGAGCTTGGCATCCCGCTTCGGTCAAAGATTTCCATTGCTGTCTTGCTATCTGCAGTTCTCGGTCATCTAATCCATTAAAGATAATACAAATGCGGTTGCTCGCCTCTACTTCATCCTGAGTTATCAACGCGCCATCTACAGACATTATGCAATTGGCCTGACCCGTAGGTTTTAAGCTCAGTACAACCGGTTGTTGCGTATCGTGGGTGCCCCCAGAAAGTCCGTGAGGAAGAAAACTTTCTTCTGACCCCAACCACAGCTGTTCATCCAGCCAGGCAAGTCTTTTTTCATCAATAGCGCGCACTTCGATACGCCACCCAGCTTGCAGGGCTTTCTCCAACAAAAGCAGAAGCGTCCGTTCTAGTGGATTCTGCGTAAGGTGATAAAAATACACAGCGCCCATGATCTACCTCGTCTCCATCATATCGCGTACAAGCCTATTCAACGTCATAACACCCCAGCCGGATGCGCCAGAGGGAGAATATGCCCCCTCTTTTTTAGCATAAGTTACTCCAGCAATATCCATATGAATCCATGGCATATCATCTTTCACAAATCTTTTCAGAAACTGAGCTGCGGTAATCGACCCTGCTGCTCGGCCGCCGATATTGGCCATGTCGGCAGCCGTCGATTTCAGAAGTTTGTCATAGCCCGATCCCAATGGCAAACGCCACACACCTTCTGATTCTGCTTTGGCAGCCGCCGAAAGAGCGTTGCACAACTCATCGTTATTTGAAAAAATGCCAGCATTTTCCGAACCCAGAGCCACAATAATAGCTCCTGTCAGGGTCGCTAAATCAATCATCGCACATGGTTTGAATTTTTCTTGAGTATACCACATCACATCGCATAGCACCAAGCGCCCCTCGGCGTCGGTATTGAGAACTTCGATTGTATTTCCCTTCATTGAGGTAACAATGTCACCCGGTCTCACGGCCGAGCCCGAAGGCATGTTTTCAACCAATCCAACAAGTCCCACTACATTGGCTTTGGCTTTGCGTTTTGCCAGCGCTTTCATAGTGCCAGAAACAACGCCAGCACCACCCATATCCATTATCATTTCGGGCATGCTGAGGGAGGGTTTAAGGCTAATACCACCCGTGTCAAATACAACACCCTTCCCAACCAGTGCAAGTGGGGCTGCGCCTTTTGCACCTCCGTTCCAGTGCATGACCACGACTTTGGATGGGCTGTCAGAACCCTGACCTACGCAGAGCAAAGCACCCATTCCCAATTCTGCAAGCTGATACTCCTCGAGCACCTCAACCTTTAGACCTAATTGCGTCAACTCTTTCAGTCGTTCGGCAAAGTTTGTCGTGGTAAGCGAATTTGCTGGCTCGTTCACAAGATCGCGTGTAAAAAAAACACCCTCCGTCACTGCGAGCCGATCCTGCATCTCCTCTTCAAGCTTTTCAATATTGTTATGCATAACTGTTATACGTTCAGGGTTTGTGGTTTCTGACGCGGTTTTGTATGCGTGAAAATTGTAGCTTCGAAGGGCGACCCCTTGAATAAGCTCAGCCGCATCGCGCATCGACCCCGTCAGGATCAAAATTTCCTTGCTGGTGTATTTCTTTGCAAGACCTGCGCCAGCTTTGCGCAGAACTTCTACAGGTGCCTTTCTATCAAGGATAACAACGTCAAGCGCTTCGACATGTAACCCCGAAGGATAACAAAGTGTGATAATTTCACCGCTTTTACGCTTTTCAAAACTATCCGTAGAAACAAGGCGCTCTAACACACCACGCGTAAGTCGATTAAGTCGTCGAGCTGTCCGGTCCAATTTAGCATCCGTAAAAAGAACAATAGAAATTCGCCCCTTTTGTTCAGCCAACATTGTCAAGTCAGTCGTTTGATAGTCGAACATATCAGAAAAATTCACAGGCTTCTCCATTTATTCTAAGATTGATGCGGCGATGAACCGCTTGGTTTTGCAAAATATAGCTTGCCCCAGAAATCATTTGGGATAAAGCATGTCCACACTGAAAAAATAGTCTGGGCGGTTTAGTGACACGTTTTGATCGATATTTTCTTTATCAACTGTTGGTTGCCTTTGGATTCTTTTCTCTGGTTTTAGTTGCTGTTTTCTGGGTAAATCAGGCAGTTTTACTCTTTGACAAGCTTATTGCGGACGGGCATTCGGCGGGGATATTTCTTGAGTTTTCGATTCTAAGTTTGCCACAGGCAATTTCTATTGTCTTTCCTATATCAAGTTTTGCTGCAGCCATCTATGTTACCAACCGCTTAGATAACGAAAGTGAATTGACTGTTATGCGCGCAGTTGGCCTTGGAACATTTCGACTCTCGCGCCCCGTAGCGATTTTCGGGTTTTTAATTGCGCTGTTGATGTTGGGCATGACAAATTTTGTAATCCCAGCCAGCAAGAAACAACTTCACTATAGAGAACACCAAATAGCCTCAAATCTGTCTGCGAAGCTTTTGAGAGAGGGAAGTTTTGTGCACCCCCATGCCAAATCGACTATTTTCATTGAAGAGATAACGGACGACGGTGAATTGAAGAATGTATTTCTTTCTGATTACCGATCAGAGAGTATCTCGCGGATTTACACCGCAGAAACGGCCTATCTGTTGAGATTCGAAGATTCCACAAAACTTGTTCTGGTAAGTGGTATGACCCAAACTCTCAATCATAAAGCACAGTCCTTGTCATCCACAATTTTTGATGATCTAACCTATGATGTAGGCCAGTATTTCACGCAAAGCAAAGTGGCAAAGAGGCGTCTTGACGACATCAGTACAAAAGAGCTTTTTTCAAATCGAGACGGTATATTACAGGAAACCGGGTTGCAGATTGGTCTCTTGCTC
>JAQWKM010000063.1 GCA_029247845.1 Paracoccaceae bacterium
ACTCTTAGCTTGACAGAGTAGATCATGAAGCGAACGGTTGAAAACAAACCATTTGATTTATTACAAATAAAAATAGAGATTTAGCGTTGTTCTGTGCGCCAGCTTTCTGATATCCACGGCAATTTGTTGGATTTTGGCAAAGCCAATTTGCCCAAGATGTGGTCACTTGCCTTCTCACCGACCATGATAGAAGGGCCGTTTAGATTACCATTGGTTATGCTTGGAAAAATGCTGCTGTCTGCAACTCGCAGGCCATCTACTCCAATCACACTATTGAATGGATCGACAACAGCCATAGGGTCCTCAGTTGAACCCATTTTACATGTACCACAAGGATGATAAGCACTTTCAACATGCTCCTTGATAAAGCCGTTCAATTCATCTTCAGTTTGAACATCACTGCCAGGTTGAATCTCATGCTTTATAAACTGAGAAAATGCTTTCTGTGCAAAGATCTCTCTAGTTAGTAAAATAGCCTTACGGAAATCAATCCAGTCTTTTTCGTCAGACATGTAATTAAACAGAATGTTAGGCGGCATGTTTGGATCTGACGACTTTAAGGTCACTTGCCCGCGTGATGGACTGCGCATTGGACCAACATGTGCTTGAAATCCATGTCCGTCTGCAGCTACTTTGCCGTCGTATCTAACAGCAAGAGGCAGAAAATGATATTGTAGGTCGGGATATTGAACTCCGGCAGCGGACCGAATAAACGCACAACTTTCAAACTGGTTCGATGCTCCTAGACCTTGACCACCAAGTAACCAACGTAGACCAATGCCTGCCTTGGAAAGTAGGTTCCAATATTTGTAAAGAGAGACTGGCTTGCTCGCCGCCATTTGAAGATAAATCTCTAAGTGATCCTGTAAGTTTTGTCCAACACCTGCCCGATCCGCAATAACTGGAATGCCGTGTTCACGCAAATGCGCCGCAGGACCAATTCCAGAGAGCATCAAGAGCTTTGGAGAATTAATCGACGACGCCGCAACAATCACTTCGCGACGTGAATGCGCTATCTGGGTGGTTTCTCCACTCTGAATCTCGACACCAATTGCGCAGTTATTTCTGAACACAATCTTCCGAACCAACCCGCGGATCAAATCACAATTGGGTCTCTTCAAAGCTGGTTTGAGGTAGGCATTCGCCGTAGACCATCTTTGACCGTGATAAATGGTATGCTCCATCGGACCAAAGCCCTCTTGTTTTTGTCCGTTGTAATCAGAAGTTGTTTCATAACCCGCCTCTCGACCCGCCTTGATAAAGGCGCGCACCAGCGGGTTCCGCATCGGTCCGCGCGTCACATGTAAAGGCCCACTAAGCCCCCTCCAATTGGCATCCCCTCCATGCCCTGCATCATTCCATGTCTCCATACGTTCAAAATACGGGAGGACGTCCGCGTAGGACCAACCAGATGCGCCCATATCCGCCCAAGTATCAAAGTCTTTTGCATGTCCGCGCACATAGACCATTCCATTGATGCTGGATGACCCTCCGACAACCTTGCCGCGCGGACATGCTAATTGTCGGCCACCTAAGTAGGGCTCTGGCTCAGTCACATAGCCCCAATCGTACCGGGACATATTCATGGGATAACTCAGAGCAGCAGGCATTTGGATCAATGGCCCTGCATCAGAACCACCAAATTCTATAACAAGCACTGATTTACCAGCTTCGCTTAGCCGATCTGCTAACGCGCACCCTGCACTGCCAGCTCCCACAACAATGTAGTCAACTTCAATCAAAGTTTGCTCCTTGAAACTCATTAAAAATAGAGTAGAAAATCAGTCTAAACTTTTATCATGAAATCAGACAGAGCAGCACCGATAATGTTCCAACAAAAAACGACATTTGAGCCTATACTTTGGTGGCAGGCGACGGCGGGGTCAAATGACGCCGTTTTAGGTAGGACTCACGCCAGCTTATAAAGCTAATTGCAAAAATGATGACCAGACCTCCTGAAACTACCCAGATATCAATGGGCTCAGCAAAAATCACAGCACCAAGCAGGACTGCCCAAACCAATTGCAAAAAAGTAACTGGCTGTGTGACTGCAATCGGAGCTGCGGCAAACGCAAGCGTCATTGTGTAATGACCAAGCGTTGCAAGCAATGCTACGACGAAAAGTAGCAAAATGTCACTGCCACTTGGTGGGACCCAAACGAACCATGCCATTGGCGCAAGACCAATAGTCACAAAAACTGACAACATCACAACAACCATCGACGGAGCAACCATATCGCTGACCCTTTTGGCCAATAAATATGAGCCCGCAAAGACAAAAGCGGCCCCCAGCATCGCGAGATGCCCCGACCCAATTTCACGAAACCCTGGTCGGAGAATAATTAATGCACCCATCAGGGCCGCAAGAATAGCCAATATGCGCCGAAGCGCTAATTTTTCACCCAGAAAAAACGCTGCCCCCAGTGTTACATAGACAGGTGATAAATAGTTCATGGCGGTAACATCCGCGATCGGAATTCGCGCCATCGCATAAAACCATAGCGCCACTCCTATTGAATGGCAAAAACCTCTTGCCACAAATAAGGTCCATAATTCTTTAGTCAAAATAGTGCGCCAAAATACTCCAAGCATGGGTAAAAGCAATACCAAGCCTAGCATGTAACGCAGAAAAGCAGCCTGGGCAGCCGGCATCGAAGTTCCTAGGTATTTGACAATCGCAGTAACACCCACAAACAATAAACCCGTAACGATCATCCAAAAAACACCAAAAATAGGCTGGGAGGACATTTCTTTTTCCATGAGCTTAATTTGGAGGAATACAAATCTCCAGTTCAAGACCTATTTTGATATTAATAGACTAAAGGCAATAGCCCACATCACAGTTGCGATTAAAATGTCCAAAACTCTCCATGCCTGCGGTCTTTTAAAGTAGGGAGCAAGGAACCTTGCACCATATCCCAAAGAGAAAAAGAAGAAAAAACTTGCTGAAGTCGCACCAACACCAAACCCGATTCGGCTTTCAGATTGGCTTGCTATAGAGCCCAATAAGATAACTGTATCTAAATAAACGTGAGGGTTGAGCCACGTCAGAGCTAAACTTATACCTACAACCGATATAAGGCTGTCGGCCTGACCGTTGGCCAATAGAGAACCCCCTCCTCGCCAAGCAGATCGAGCAGACCGAGCACCATAAAATAATAAAAAAGCGGCTCCACCATACCGAAATGCCTCCACAAGAGACGGCATTGCTTTCAAAATACTTCCAAACCCTAAAATACCTACGGTAATCAGGATTGCATCAGACATTGCACAGACGAGACAAACAATAAATATATGTGATTGGCGCAGTCCGCACCGCAATACAAACGCGTTTTGACCGCCTATGGCTAATATTAACGATAGCCCGAGAGCAAACCCTGACAAAGTATCAGATAAAACGAGTGACAAAGCAAACAAGCCTACAAGTGCGATTTAAAGTTGGCTCATAACGTCATCAGAGGCATCAAAGTTGGACGTCACACGCTGCACATCGTCATCATCCTCAAGAGCATCAACTAACTTCATAAGCTTTTGCATGCCTTCCAAATCAAGTTCAGTACTAGTAGTTGGCTTCCATACAAGTTTGGTGGAATTGCTTTCTCCAAGCTCTTCCTCCAAATTGTTTGATACTTCGTTCAAATCACTATCATGGCACCATATAAGATGACCGCCCTCCGAACTTTCCACGTCTTCTGCCCCAGCTTCAATCGCTGCCATCATCACTTTATCAGTATCGCCAACCTCAGCGTCATAAGACACTTCCCCCTTGCGATCGAACATGAAACCAACAGACCCTGTTTCGCCTAGATTTCCACCATTTTTAGAGAAAATAGATCTTACGTTTGATGCAGTGCGGTTTCTATTATCAGTCATGGCTTCGACAATCACTGCTACACCGCTTGGGCCATAGCCTTCATATCGAATCTCCTCGTATTCATCGCCCTCGCCAGCAGCTGATTTCTTAATAGCTCTATCGATGACATCCTTGGGTACCGAGTTTGATTTAGCTTCTTTGACGGCCATTCTAAGGCGAGGGTTTTTTTCAGGATCAGGGTCGCCCATTTTGGCTGCCACTGTGATTTCCTTGGACAATTTTGAAAATAACTTGGAACGAACTGCATCCTGCCGCCCTTTGCGGTGTTGGATGTTTGCCCATTTTGAATGTCCCGCCATGGTGTTCCTTTCTGCGTTTTATCTGCCAGAGTCTATAAGACACTCTAAGCCCCATGGGCAAGCCTCATTCAATTTATTACAAAGGCCAAATAATTGGAAGAAGAACCGAGACGGGCACACCAACCGACAAATTCAGTGGCAAGCCCACTTTGGTAAAACCAAAGAATTCATACTCCCCAGGCTCCTAGTCCAACATATTTGTCTGGCAAGAAACCGGCGTTGCGAAAGATGCCTACGCCACCACCATGACTGCAACCACAAATGGTCTGACATCAAATCCTAATTACAATATAGTCTTCTAAGGTAACCTAAATACTGGCCTCTTCCAGTCGGCCACCGAGCCGAACCATTTTTACTGAACTCGCCCGCCCTGTTGCATCATTTGTTTCAAAATAAACACCGCTCAAAGTGGCCTCTCCCACAGCAGGGCTAAATCTGCCCTTGGGCATTCCTGTTATAAAACGATGCATTGGCTCAGTCTTTTCCATGCCTATAACGCTGTTATAATCACCACACATTCCAGCATCAGACTGAAAAGCAGTTCCAGCAGGAAGGATCATCGTATCCGCTGTGGGAACATGCGTGTGAGTGCCAAATACTGCGCTGGCGCGCCCATCACAAAAATGCCCCATAGCCATTTTTTCAGAGGTTGCCTCGCAATGCATATCAACCAGCGTCGCCTGAACTTGCCCACCAAGCGGATGGCGTCGAAGGACTTCATCGATCGCGCTGAAGGGATCATCAAAAGGGCGCTTCATAAAGACCTGCCCTAAAACCTGCGTCACCAAAAGCTTCCGCCCCCTTGTGTCAGAGACAACGTAAACGCCGCGTCCAGGCGCCGACTTAGCAAAATTCAGGGGTCGGATAATGCGAGGTTCTTTTTCGATAAAGCTAAGCATATCTTTTTGATCAAACGCATGATCACCAAGCGTAATACAATCCGCACCGGCGGCAAGGATGGCTTTCGCATGCTCCGGGTTCAATCCCGCCCCACTGGTTGCGTTTTCGCCGTTCACTACAATCACATCAATCTTCCAATTGCTGCGCAAATTGGGAAGGTTGTCTGTAATTACCTGCCTTCCGGCACGCCCCATAATATCGCCTAGGAAAAGTATTTTCATAATTCTAGATCTATGGCGACGCGATCAGAAGGGCAAGTAAAAGAGATCGTGCAGCTGTATATTTTGCTTCATGAAATGATGGGGAATTGACTGATCTGACAATAAAACAGCAGTGTTATTCTTTTTATGCAATGCATCTACGGCCTGAAAATCTGCCCCTTGCACCGTTTTGATTTCTGGCCTCACGGTCGTATCCAAAAAACGATTCGGCCCATCGGCTAATGTCTCACCTGTGGCGATCGGCGCGTGCTCATAACTTACCACATCGATCACAGTATTAAACGCCAGATGAAGATATCACAGCATGTGATAAGAGCGAAGCCACGCAATCAGCATGTGCTGTGGATTATAAAGGTTAGATCTCCCCCTAAAAGCGGCTCGTTAAAATAATGCAACACCAGTTTGCAGGGACTGCGTAGATCCTATATCCGCTCATAACCTTTATTGGTTGCAGTTCCATGTCCCAAATTGCCTGTAAATCTAATGCCAACTAAGTATTTATTTTGTACCATACCACAATTCCCAAATTACTTGCCAAAGTACATTGTACAGACGAGAAAAGAACTTACATAGCAAAACAGCAATTTTATTGACCCTTTTGACAGTAGTTAAATACTGTCTTAAAATTATTTGCTTGTTAGGATCCTTTGTAATGGTCAAAAATTGATGATTTTCTCTTCTGTAATCATCATATCAAGCGGCTGGTCTGTGCTTTCCAGAGGCAAACATTCAGCCATTTGTGTTGCGTAGGCAAAGCCAATCGCAAGCGTAGGGCGCTTAGCGCGCAAAAGTTCAAGAGTTCGATCATAAAATCCACCACCATAACCCAGACGCCCACCGCACCGATTAAAAGCAACCAGAGGCACAATGAGGATTTGAGGATCAAAGAAATTGTCTTCACACGGCACTTTTGCCCCAAAGGGTCCATCTCTTAGAACACAATCTGGTTCCCAGCGCGAAAATTTGAGAGGCTGCGCTGCACCTTGAATAACAGGCACACCGACGGGGCCATGTGCTACAGCCTCTTCCATCGCGGCAAGAGGATCGATTTCAGTCCAGATAGGCATATAACCGGCCAAAGGCACACCTCTGTACCCTGCTAGTACAGATGACAACAATGCCCCCCCCGTGCCGATATCCAGAGCATGTGCCGTTTTTCGACGGGCAAAAGCCTCTTTGCGTGCCGCGCTCTTTTTCTCATCAAGCGTCGTCATCAAAATAGTATAACAGCCGCAAGGCCAAGAAAGGCGAAGAAACCAACAATATCAGTTAATGTAGTGACAAAGGCCCCCGAAGCCAAAGCTGGATCAATCCAAATCCGATCCAGAAGTACCGGCACACCAGTCCCAGCGAAGCCGGCAATTACGAGATTCACAATCATTGCCATTCCAATGACATAACAAAGGTCCAGAGACCCAAACCACAAGAGCCCTACGATCCCCATTAGAACTGCAAAAACAGCACCATTTACCAAACCTATCAAAACTTCACACCAAATGACACGGTAAACGTTGGCATTTATCAAATCTTTCGTCGCTAGACTGCGGACCACCACTGTTAGGCTTTGAGTTCCCGCATTGCCTCCCATCGATGCAACAATTGGCATCAAAACAGCCAATGCAATAAGCTGTTCAATGGTGGCTTCAAATTGGGCAATGACCACTGAGGCAAGGATCGCTGTGACCAGATTAATCGCCAACCAAGGAAATCTCTGCAATGTTGTTTCTAAAACGCTATCGCTCAGGCTACTTTCTCCAACCCCGGCGAGACGCAAGATATCTTCTTCATGCTCATCATTGAGAACAACCATAGCATCGTCAATCGTGATGACGCCGACAATTCGGCCAGATTCATCAACAACGGGCGAGGCAATCAAGTGGTACTGATTAAAAGCGTAGGCAACATCTTCTTCATCTTGCAAAACAGGGATCGTCCAAAAGATATCTTCTTTTATATCCTTTAAAGACATATTTCGCGCAGAAGACATCAGCCGACCCAGTGTCACATTGAAAATTGGGTGCATTCTGCCGTCGACGAGCGTCACATGATGAAATTGATCCGGCAGTTTATCGGCCGTTCTAAGGTAATCAATCGCCTCACCCACGCTCCATGTTTGATGCGCAATAACGACTTCGCGCTGCATTAGGCGACCAGCTGAAAATTCGGGATAGGTTAACGTTTTCTTGACGGCTGCGCGCTCTGTCTTATCGAGCGCATCCAAAATCACGTCCTGTTGAGGTTGCTCGAGATCTTCTAGGATATCGACAACATCACCACTATCAAGCTCACGAACAGCCTCAGCTAAGACTTCGGGTTTAAGCACTGCAATAATGTCTTCGCGAACGCCCTCTTCGAGCTCAGCAAGGATTTCGCCGTCAAATTCGCGGTCATATAGTAGGACTAAGCGCTTGCGGTCATAAGCAGATATCTGTTCGAGAAGGTCTGCAATATCAGCCGCATGCAGAGGCCCCAGAATGTTGATCAATTGTGCGCGGTCTTGGCCCCCTACATGGCATAAAACTTCTGCTGTGGTGCGGCGATCTAAAGTATAAGCATTATCTTGGCGAGCTTGATCAGGCTGGATTATGTCGCGTTCACCCTGCATCGCATACCCCCATCATTTAATTACAGCGATGATACTGGATAAAACTTAAAACAAACAGCATAAATAGGGCCGTTTACGACGGCGCAATTGCAGCGTAGTTTATCCACCAAGAAACCAATAAGAACAAGAGACATGACAACGCAAAATCAAGATACGCTTTTATTGGGCCACACTCTAAGCCTTGCCAAAAATCCCTTTGAGACGGATCCTTTGGAGTGTTATGTGTCAGATAGCCAGGGCGGTATTTTTATGCGCGATGGAAAAATTTATGCCACCGGCACAGCTGAAGACTTAAAGAGCCGTTTCAAACAGGCTAAGATCGTCGATTATGGTTCGAAACTTATCGTCCCAGGCTTTGTGGATGCCCATGTTCATTATCCTCAGACCGCCATTATCGCCAGTTGGGGCAAACGGCTGATTGATTGGCTGAACGAGTATACATTTCCAGAAGAAATGAAATTTCACGATCCATTCTATGCAAAGACGATAGCAGAGCGCTACTTAGATCTAGCGATCAGTCACGGTACGACAACATGTGCCACTTATACAACCATACATCCCGAAAGTGTCGAAGCCATTTTTCAGGCTGCAGACACGCGGGGTATGTGTATGGTTGCTGGTAAAACTTGTATGGATAAAAATGCGCCAAACGGGCTGATGGATACAGCCCAAAGCGCTTATGAAGATAGTAAGCGCCTGTTAGAGACGTGGCACGGTAAAAACCGCTGCATTTACGCTATCACCCCGCGGTTTGCACCGACCTCAACCCAAGAGCAGTTGACCGCGCTCGGCCAATTATGGGCCGAGTACCCAGATTGCTTGATGCAAACACATATAAGTGAACAAGTTGAAGAAATTGCTTGGGTGAAATCACTTTATCCAGACACAAAAGACTATCTTGAGGCTTATGAAAGAGTAGGGTTGTTGGGAGACCGCGCAATTTACGGACATGCCATTCATCTGAAAGAGCGAGAGAAAGACCGCATCAAAGACGTCGGCGCATCCCTTGTTCATTGCCCCACCTCTAACAGCTTTATTGGGTCAGGACTATTTGACATGGCAGGTTTGACGTCTCGTGGCCATAAAGTTGGACTGGCCACAGATACAGGGGGCGGCTCAAGCTTTTCCATGTTGCGCACAATGGCGGCGGCTTATGAAGTAGGACAATTGAATGCAGGTCCCATGCACCCGGCAAACCTATTATGGCTTGCCACAATGGGATCTGCCCAAGCTTTGCATCTGGATAATCAAGTTGGATCGCTTGACGTAGGCAAGTATGCCGATATCGTCGTTTTGGATTTACACTCAACACCGGCCATTGCCCAGCGCACCAATATGGCTAACGATATCTGGAGTGCACTATTCCCAACAATCATGATGGGTGATGATCGTGCTGTATTTGATGTCTGGGTAAAGGGTCAGCGCATGAAGTATGTAAATGAGGTATAAATCGGAAAATTGCTTTACATTAATTTTTTAGCCAACCTGTTTTGTGCCAAAATAAGATTAGGTAAATCTATGGTCAACAGCCGACCATCTTCAACGATAAGATGCTTTACACGGGTGGGCCCCGCCAAAAGCAAGGCCGCTGGATCCGAGCTTCCAGCTTTTTCAAGTGTTTGCGCATCCCAGATCGCGATGTCTGTAGGTTTGCCAACCTCTAGAAAGCCACATTCAGGTTTACCTAGAATATCTGCCCCCCACGTGTTGCCAGTTCTAGTATATCACAGGAACTCATGGCATCAGCCCCATTTTCGACACATTGCAAGGACATCACCTGACGGGCTCCAAGGATCATGTTGCCCGCGTCATTACTTGCAGAACCATTAACGCCCAGACCCACACGCACCCCTGCATCACGCATCTGGCGTAGCGGAGCAATACCCGAACCAAGTCTGCAATTTGAACAGGGACAATGGGCAACTCCAGTTTTGGTTCGAGCTGATCGTGCACCCTGACAAAGCGAGCTCGGCCAAGCCGACCATCGCCGAGATTCGCATCTCTTCCGGGCCGAATTTAATCCACATCGGATAGAGCGTTTGCAACCAACCAAACAACAGCGCATTCTGCCCACCCGGCACGGCCTACGTCAGCGTTTGATAAAGATGATGATGCGTGTTTACCAAACCAGGGGTCACGACGCATCCCAGGGCATTTAGTGTCTGGTGATGACCAATCGGGGTTAATCCAGTGCCAATTTCTAAAATTTGACCGTTCGATATCAGAATATCTCGGCCACGCAATTCTTGGTGTTGATCATTCATTGTTAGAATATGGTCTGCATTTTTGATGAGCAAAGGCTGGTTCATTGTGTGCTAGTCCGCGTAGGGGCTCAACAAAGGCAGCACCTGTTCAAGAAGCTCTGATGTTGCAGCCGCAACCGCCTGACCTCCGTCGTGTGCCGTACCACCGCTCCAGTTCGTGACGCAACCACCAGCAGCTTCGATCACGGCAATTGGAGCCTGAATATCATAAGCGTTCAATTTGGCTTCGATGACCAGATCAATATGCCCTGCAGCCAATAGCGCATAGGCATAGCAATCCATTCCGTAGCGCACAAGATTGACCCTTTCCGCAACACCTCGAAAACCCAAAAAGTCTTTTTGATCACCAACTTCAGGAGATGTAGTAAGCAAAGTTGCTTCAGCTAAAGATATATTCGATCTTGTTGCTAACTGTTTGGATCCATGTGGCCCACTATAAAACGCCACTCCAAAGCCACCGACAAACCGTTCTTGTATATAGGGTTGATCAATAATTCCCAGAATGGGACCATCTGTGTCAGAGAGCGCAATAAGGACCCCCCAAGTTGGCGTCCCACTGATAAACCCACGCGTCCCATCTATAGGGTCCAGCACCCACGTCAGACCTGACTTACTTTTCAAAGGTTCAAACTCCTCACCTAGGACACCGTCCTCCGGCCGCAGGCGTTGTAAGGTTTCACGCATAACTTTTTCGCCGGCTTTATCGGCCTCAGTCACTGGATCAAACCCAGATTTATCTTTATTTTGCATAAATAGCCTATCGGATCTGAAAATTGGAAGGATCGCCAATTGCGCGGCATCAGCAAGTTTGTGGGATACGTTCAAAATCTCTTCTTGGAGAGTTTTATCTAAGTTGTTACGATGTAAGTCATTTATCATAAAAAGCATCCTCTTAACACAAGGCGCTAGATGGTTTTCACGAAAAAATCAAGCGACGTCACTCAGAACACGTGCCAAGTCAAAAAGGCGGCGACGCTGATTTTCGGGGATTGAATAGTAAGACCGCACCAAATCGAGTGCTTCTTTATCTCCCATTAAATCTGCAGGCACTGCATCTCCAGTCTGACTAGTTTCTTTTGATTTTTCAATACCCTCAAAGAAAAAACTGATAGAAACATTGAGTGTTTCAGAAATATCCCAAAGACGCGACGCACTCACTCGATTAGCACCCGTTTCGTATTTCTGGATTTGTTGAAACTTAATTCCAACCTTCTCAGCTAGCTGCTGTTGCGTAATCCCGACAAGCCAACGACGATGGCGAATTCTTTTTCCAACATGTAAGTCTACCAGGTGCGCCATTTACTATTTCCTTTTCATTAAACTATGCGGATGCATTATTTTTTGCACGCTATTGATTTATAATAAATACTGAACTGAGCGACCCGCGAAAGCCCAATAGTCTTAGTTTCAGCTTAGTCCGAAGCATGAATACACGCAAGAGCTTTAAATTACCTAAACGAAATTCAAAAATATCATTACCCCTTAAGGTTGTGCTATACCTACTCTTTTTGCTTTGGTTTGAAGAGTAATTGACTTCTGGTATTCGACTGCATTAGGCATTGAGGAAACGAAAGCGTTTCATGCAAGCTCTTCAGGTATCTCAGGCAAACGTTGCCCCAGAATTTATTACCATGGACAAACCATCCGTAAGACCGGGAACACTATTGGTGCGAATTAAGGCATGCGGGCTAAATTTTGCGGACCTTTTGTTAATTAAAGGGACATATCAGGAAACGCCCTCTCTACCCTTTACTCTTGGTATGGAGCTGGCAGGAGAAGTTGTCGCTTTGGGCGAGGGTGTAAGCGGGCATGAGGTGGGTAGTAAAGTCGCAGTTTACAGTGGTCAGGGTGGTTTGGCAGAATATGGGGTCTTTCAGGCACACCGCTGCATCAGGGTTCCTGAAGCTTTTAGTATGATAGACGCTGCCGGTTTCCAAATCGCCTATGGCACAAGCCATCTGGCACTGGATTATAAAGCACAATTAAAATCCGGTGAAACACTTTTGGTTTTAGGAGCAGCTGGTGGCGTAGGTCTGACGGCTGTCGAGCTTGGGAAACTCATGGGCGCCCGGGTTATTGCAGTCGCACGCGGTTCAGACAAGCTTGAAACGGCCAAGACGGCGGGTGCAGATCATATCATCGACGCGAAAACTGGCGATATAAGAGCACGTGTCAAGGAACTGGGAGGTGCTGATGTGGTCTATGATCCCGTGGGCGGAGACCAATTTAACGATGCATTTAGAGCATGCAATCCAGATGGCCGGATACTGGTCATAGGATTTGCCAGTGGCGAATTACCTGCGATCCCCCCCAATCAACTCATGGTGAAAAATATTTCCGTGCAGGGGTTTAATTGGGGTGGATATCTTAAATTCAATCCAGACGCACTAACCAATAGCCTGCGTCAACTTATGATTTGGTATGGACAAGGTAAATTATATCCTCATATCAGTCATGTCTTACCATTTGCGCAGGCAAAAGAGGGATTGGAATTGTTGCGAAATCGGAAATCGACTGGAAAAATCGTGGTGGAAATCCGTTGATCTGATAAATTAGACCTTAAATTGGCAAATTAGGGTTTTTATCTTCTTGAATGTGGCGGCAAAAGATACAATATCTAGTGTGGATAGGGTAGGTACAAAACCCATAATGAAGTTTTTCAATAGGAGGCTTAAAAATGGCAGACTATAATACCACAAGCTCAGTAACAGGTACACGAGCAGCAGAGATTGATGCGGGTCTAAGAGCCCATATGAGTAAAGTCTACAGCACGATGTCTTTGGGCATGCTGATTACTGCGATGGCGGCTTGGGCGATTGCCGGATTGGCCGTCACGACTGATCCCGCAACAGAAGTCGGAACGATGACAAACGGGACTATGCTCACGTCATTTGGGGCGGCGATTTACACTTCTTACCTTAAGTGGGTGGTGATGTTTGCACCACTGGCAATGATATTTGGGTTTGGCGCGGTCATGCAGCGCGCTTCAGCAAGCGCCGCACAGCTTTTTTTCTTCTTGTTCGCAACTCTCATTGGCGTCTCACTTAGTTCAATCTTTATTTTCTACACTTCTCATTCGATCGTGCAGACCTTTTTGGTGACAGCAATTGCTTTTGCTGGCTTATCTCTGTGGGGTTACACAACTAAAAGAGATATCTCGGGTTGGGGTTCATTCTTGATGATGGGCGTTATTGGAATTCTAGTTGCCTCAATCATAAACATCTTCTTGGGCTCGCCAGCGATTATGTTTGCGATTTCAATTTTGGGTGTTCTGATCTTCGCCGGACTGACGGCGTATGACACGCAAAATATTAAAAATATGTATCTTGCGCACGCGCACCACGGCGATCAAGAGTGGTTAGATAAATCAGCCATCCACGGAGCTCTAAGCCTTTACTTAGATTTCTTGAACATGTTCCAGTTCCTGCTGTTCTTCATGGGCAGCCAAGAATAGAAGAATTGAACAGTCTGTTGCAAAAGCTGGGCACATTTGCCCGGCTTTTTCATATATCCATACTATTTGAGACATTAACTTATTTGGCTGATAAATGGCAGAGCAAGTTCAGCTAACGAAGCATTCCACGAGAATAAAAGGCTGCCCAGAAATCTGTGCGGCGCTAAGTAACATTGGTCAAGTCAAGCTTACTTAATTTTGCCTTCTTTATATTCGACATGCTTGCGAACAACGGGATCGTATTTACGAACAACCATTTTTTCAGTCATGGTGCGAGCATTCTTTTTGGTTACATAAAAATGTCCGGTGTCCGCGGTCGAGTTCAGGCGGATTTTGATTGTGGTAGGCTTCGCCATGTTTCGTCTCCTGCGTCGGGTGTTGTAATGACCCGAATATTTCTGCCCTTTGCCTTGTAACGATGCCGGTGGCGCTGTCAACCGTGAAGCGTCATATTTGTCGCTGCAACCATCACATTCTGTTCGTTAGCGCGCGGAGAGCCTGTAAGCCGGATTCTGTCCCGGGGCCAAAGCCCCATGGATGACCATTCATCTAAACACAGAGTTGCCCCTGCGCCTCTAGCTGCCAACCCAAACCTTTGAGCCAAAGCGGCCCTGCGGTAATATCGGCAAGCCGATCAATCCGCGCAAGGTTCCTAGGCGGCATTGCTCCCAGTGGGGCTTGCCATGCGGACACTGTTACCAGCCCCCCGGTGGGCTCTTACCCCACCCTTTCACCCTTACCCGTGCAGGCACGGGCGGTTTTCTTTCTGTGGCGCTCTCCGTCGGGTTTCCCCGCCCGGGCGTTACCCGGCACTGTTGCTTTGTGGAGTCCGGACTTTCCTCGAGCCCGAAGACCCGCGGCCATCCAGCTCTCCGCACTATGTTCGGTTAAGCGGTTTAGGGAGGCGGGTCAATGGGAAACGATCTGCAAGGTCTCGAGCCAGCGCACAATCAATAGGATCAAGCTCACCTTGTGTCTTTGGGCGAAAGTGTAGCCGAAAAGCCTCTAAAACTGATTTCAATCCCAAAGTGGTTTGGTATCCATGTAAAACGGTATCTTCAAGAAACTGGATCTCATCCGTATGATTAACCACTTGTCCCTGTAGCGGCCAACTTCCGATATTCTCTTTGGCCAAGCCAGACCAATCAAATTTGGGCCCAGGGTCAACTTTGCGACCAATAGCAATGTCTGAATGCGCAACGACACGCCAAGAAGGCATGGACCAGCGCTGGAAAATATCATGGCACAACCCAACCAACGCGCGGAATTGAGGAAATGAAAACGGTACACTGCCGTTGTTATCAAGCTCAATACCGACCGATCGGCTGTTTACATCCAGATGTCCGGCCCAACACGAATGGCCAGCATGCCAGGCGCGACGATCTTCTGAAACCAGCTGAAAGATTTCGCCAGATGCAGAAATAAGATAATGTGCCGAAACTTCGTGATCGGGAGAACAGAGCCTTTCAAGGGCTTCCTTGGCGGTTTGCATTGCCGTGTAATGGAAAACTAATAAATCCGGAGCATCACATTCACGCCGGGCCCCATGGTTATTAGATGGATTTGGCGTTGCTCCAGCATATCCAATCATCCCCCAGATCGTGCAAGTCTGAAAGGTGTAGGATCCCAAGTACAGGCAAACCCGTCACCATCCGGATCTAAGCCCAGTCGATCCCACTTCGGACCACCTTTGGATAAAAAGGCCTCTTGTGCCTTGCTCGCTGACTCAAACTGGTTGCAATTCACGAGGGTCAGTCTTTCGGACGCAAACGGTCCTCGTTTATAAAGGCTGGCACGCAGAGCATTGGTCGTTCGAAGGGCATATTCGACAATATTGGGCTGGCCTGTCTCAGAGCGGATCGGTAGATCCGTCGGCTCTATGACACGGTACGTTGAGCGATTCTGCTCAAGCCTTTGTGCGTCACTTTCTATCGTCTGGCGGCTTGAAACTGCCTCAAAGTCATTTTCATCAGACAAATCTTCAACAGTTCTAACATCACCTTGATTGTCTTGGACAGTTTGGTAAGGACTGTCTAGCTCTTCTTGGATGACACTTAGTGGAGCTGATAAGCCAGTCGATGGCATGTCCGAGCTTCTTTTCAAGGTCGGATTAAATTCACTATTGAGCATATCTGCCTCGCAACCCATCAGTGCAAATATCAAAAATCCAAATACTATAAAGCGCATTTTTGCCATTCCTATGTCACAACAGCTTCCACTTAAGAAATTACCACCATTTCTTTGGTTTTTCAATAAAGCCAACCGATTTCTCAAGCGCATAAGCCGTATTAAGCAAATCGCCTTCTTCCCAAGGTTTTCCAATCAGCTGAAGCCCTAATGGAAGACCTTGAGAGTCCAATCCCGCTGGAATGGATATACCGGGAAGCCCTGCGAGATTTACGGTCACTGTGAAAACATCATTGAGATACATTTGCACAGGATCCATTGTCGCCATATCGCCCAATGAAAAAGCTGCTGATGGCGTAGCCGGTGTCAAAATTGCATCGACCCCTGTGGCAAAGACATCGTCAAAGTCTGTCTTGATCAACGTGCGCACACGTCTCGCCCGATTGTAATAAGCATCGTAAAACCCTGCTGAGAGAACATATGTACCAATCATGATCCGGCGCTGTACTTCTGCGCCAAACCCTTCGGCACGGGTTTTTTCGTACATTTCTGTAATGCCGTCACCCACCGCGATGCTGGCACGTCGCCCAAAACGGACGCCGTCATAGCGGGCAAGGTTGGAAGACGCCTCTGCAGGTGCTATGACATAATACGCAGGCAAAGCGTATTTGGTATGGGGTAAGCTTACATCTAGGATCTCCGCTCCCGCGTCGCGTAGCATTGCGGTACCCTCTGCCCAAAGTTTTTCGATTTCATCAGGCATTCCGTCCATTCGGTACTCTTTCGGGATCGCGATTTTTTTACCTTTTATGTTACCGGTGAGACAGGCTTCAAAATCCGGCACAGCGAGATCCGCGCTGGTACTGTCTTTGGGATCATGACCACACATTGCTTTAAGCATGATTGCGGCATCGCGAACGGATTTGGTCATTGGCCCGGCTTGATCAAGCGAACTAGCAAAGGCAACGATACCCCAGCGCGAACAACGGCCATAGGTTGGTTTTATCCCGATGATCCCTGTAAAAGCAGCGGGCTGGCGAATTGATCCCCCCGTATCAGTCCCTGTGGCTGCGAGACATAAATCAGCGGCCACTGCCGCCGCTGATCCACCCGAAGACCCACCCGGCGTCAAATTACGCTTGTCGACTTTCCAAGGATTGACTACGTCACCATATACAGATGTTTCATTCGATGATCCCATGGCAAATTCGTCCATATTCAATTTGCCTACCATGACAGCACCACCATCAAACAACTTTTGGCTAATAGTACTTTCGTATTCAGGCCGAAAACCATCAAGGATCTTGCTCGCCGCTTGGCTTAGGACGCCTTTGGTGCAAAATAGATCCTTAATCCCAATCGGAAGACCACACATCGACGGTGCATCGCCCTCAGCCAAACGGCTATCTGCTGCCGCAGCCTGCGCAAGGGCAACTTCGGACGTATTATGCACAAATGCATTCAGCGCCATACTATCCTCCGTTGCCCGCAAACAGGCCTCAGTCAACTCAACAGAGGTGACATCTTTTTTCCGCAATAAATCACGGGCACCAGTAAGAGTTAACTTATTTAGTTCAGACATTATTCAACCACCTTTGGAACTGCAAAAAATCCTTCCCGCACGTCGGGTGCGTTTGAAAGAACCAATGGCTGCTGATCCCCATCAGTGATTTCATCTGCACGCCGCTTGAGCCGTTGTGGCGTAACTGAGGTCATAGGCTCAACGCCCTCAACATTGACCTCGTTAAGCTGCTCGATAAAGCCGAGGATCATGTTGAATTCCTCTGCCAATGCAGAAAGTGCATCATCTTCCACTTTGATTCGGGCAAGTTTTGCAACTTTAGCCGCTGTTGCCGTATCAATTGACATTTGGGTCTCCCTGAAAAAGCACACGGATGCTTTAACGCCGTGCGAGATAAGCTGCAAGTTCTCAAAGCCAAAGTATGCAAAAACTATTGCAAGTCTGTAAATACCTTATCAGGATAAGGCTGTGTAAAAAGGTTCAAAAGGAGCGACCATGAATATTATCTGGCTTGGCCACGCCTCGTTCAGAATTGAAATCGCAGGGCAAGTTTTATTGATTGATCCTTGGCTGAACGGCAACCCGATGCTGCCCGAGGCATTCCATGCAAAAGCCACCGAAGGCGCGACACATATTCTTTTAACGCATGGCCATTTTGACCATATCTGTGATGGACTACCTCTTGCAAAAGAAAAGGATATTCCTGTGGTTGCTCAATTCGATCTAGTCAACCACTGGGAAGAAACGGAGGGGATCGAGGGGATCGGCTTTAACAAAGGCGGCACCGTGAGTTTGGGCGACGTTGCAGTGACCATGGTGCATGCCGTGCACAGCTCTACCATGGGCACCCCTGATGGCCCTAAATGTATCGGTAGCGAATGTGGCTTTATGATCTCAGGCGAAGCCCACACGATATATGTCTCTGGTGATACAGATGTAATGGCCGACATGGGAGTCTTTAACGACCTACATGCCCCCAACATCGGCATTCTAGCTGCGGGGGGGCATTTCACGATGGATATGAAACGTGCAGGTTATGCCGCAAACAAATTCTTTAATTTTAAAACCATTATACCCTGTCACTACAAAACTTTCCCCCTTTTAGAACAATCAGCAGATGAGCTGATCAAGACCGTGCCCGATGCGAATGTGATCGAACCACAAGTTATGGTACCAATTGAATTGTAACTGATTTTTAAAGGTCCTAGGTACAATCGTCTTTGATGGTTTAAAACAATTATAGAAGTATTTGATATTTTGCGGGCGCCAATGCCGCGCTAATTCTAAGGCTCTATATTATGATACCTGACAAGCTATTGAAAACCAGATTACACGAGAAAAAGTTATCAACACATCGCCCTAAGTAGATATATGCAAATTATTCCAAATATCTATGAAATGCCTAATTTTAAATAATTAATCATACGCAGACAGTAGGCGCTATAGCCTCATGCCTGAGGATCAATGCCAGTCTATCACGTCCGCGCACTCTGCACGATGTGTGCGAAACTGGTTGGCTGGGTGGTCTTTATCTTCGTAGCCAAACGAAATCGCGCAGAGGATATCCCGATCGAATGACAGCCCCAGTTTTTCACGCACCACAGGCGCAATACCAGCTACAGCAGCCTGCGCAATTGTTGCCACCCCAAGACCTTGTGCGGTCAAAGTAAAGGCTGTCACAAATGCTCCGCAATCAACCGCACCATAAGCGCCTAGTTCTTTGGGCGTCGTAACGACGGCAACCTGAGGTGCGCCAAAGAACCGAAAGTTTTGGATCATTTGTTTGTGCGACGCCTCTCTATCTCCTTTTGTGACCCCAACCGCATCATAAAGCTGCCAACCACAGATGGAACGGCGTTCTTTGTAGACACCTTGATAACGTTTGGGAAAGCTAACATGAGGCGATTGCATACCACCCATTGCCGCCTCTGTCAGAGCATCTGCCAAGACTTTGGTTTTTTCAGGAGAACAAATAGCCAGTTGCCAAGGCTGTGAATTACACCAGGATGGCACCTTTTGAGAAGTTTTAACGATCTCTTCAATCGTCGCTTGCGGTACTGGTTTTTCCAGAAAGCCACGGCAGGAATATCGTTGGTCTAAAAGTCGCTGCAGCGCACTTAGATCTTCATTCATTATTATCTCTCAATTTTTAACTCACTAAGAATGCTCTCACGGTCTCCATCTTTGAATGGGATAGCTGCAGACAGCTTTGGGTTCCAGCCTGAAAACCGGGGGGCCAGGCGCGCTTGAAGATGACCTTGAGATTTAAACCAGATGCCGCGCGCGGCTATATGCGGATCCTCTCCAGAGGCGTCTGGGGATAAAACAGGGGCAACACAGGCATCCGTACCAGTAAAGATTTCGTCCCATTCTGCAACACTTTTGGTGGCAAATACTCCGGCAAGTCGCGCGCTTAGTTCCGACCAGAGGGATTTTTCAAATTGGAGCAAGAACTGTGCATCTTCCTCCAGTCCAAGACATTTCAAAAAAGTCGTGTAAAATTTTGGCTCAATGCATTGAACGGACATATATCCTCCCCCCTTGGCAGCATAGCATCGGCTCCAATGCGGACCATCCAACGTACTTTGCCCTCGCTCCGTTTTCAAACCACCCGAACTTCGCAACGAGAGCAGCAAAGACATCATGTGTGCGGCACCGTCAACTATAGCAGCATCGACAACGCATCCCTTGCCACCATTTTTAACACCTAAAAAAGCAGATAGTATTCCAACCACAAGATAAAGAGCACCGCCACCAATATCCCCCACCAGCGTAGGCGGTGTGAAAGGTGGAGCACCAGGGTTTGAGGCATACCAAAGTGCGCCTGCCCGTCCTATGTAATTCAGATCGTGGCCAGCATCCTTGGCCAGCGGTCCCTCCTGGCCCCAACCAGTCATACGCCCATAAACCAAATGGGGATTATCCTGCAACACAGTTTCAGGACCCAGTCCTAGTCGCTCCATCACCCCCGGCCGCATACCTTCTATAAGCCCATCCGCAGTGCTGAGTAGAGATTTTACAATCTTCACATCTTCTGAGGATTTCAAATTGAGCACGATGGATCGCTTGCCCCGATCCAATAGATTATGTGACGCATTTCCCGGAGTATCTGCTGGGATCGCCCGATGGATTGTAATGACTTCCGCACCAAGGTCGGCTAACAACATAGAAGCAAACGGTGCCGGTCCAAGCCCTTCAAACTCAATAATCCTCATACCCTCTAGCATTTTATCCTCATAAAAACGGCTACATTCAAAAAACGACTAACACAAAAATACGATATGAGAAATTAGACGTCGCGTATTAGAAGGATAAAGCCGAATCATACAGACTTATTGCAAGATTTAGGAAGACCCCGACCAAAAAGGCATACATGCAATTCTATATTTATTCTGTGATAAACCCTTTGCTTGCATTAGTAGGTCTTCAAATATAAACATAAACCGAAAGGACCTCACAAATTTTGTTAAGGAGCCAAAATGCATCTTGTGCGGCTTCCCGGTATTAATCTTGAAAATCTCCGATTGCCGCTGGAGTAATAAATGATCAAACGGACCATAGGTATCCTTGGAGGTATGGGCCCCGAGGCAACTATTCTGCTTCAACAAAGAGTAATGTCAGCCTTGCCAGCGGCCAAAGATGATGGCGATCACATACCTCTTTTGATTGATATGAACCCGCAAGTTCCTTCACGGATCGACTATCTCATAAACGGGCATGGTGCCAACCCTGCTCCTGTCCTCGCTCAAATGGCAAAGCGGCTTGAAAAAGCTGGAGCGAGCGCTTTGGCAATGCCGTGCAATACAGCGCATCATTTTTCTGATGCTATACATAACGCCGTTGATATCCCTTTCATAGACATGGTGTCCCTCTCCGCGAAAACAGCAAGCCAGCATAGTAAACCTGGCGATAAAATTGGTATTCTGGCCTCGCCGGCTGTGCGCATGACCGGTATCTTTGAAAGAGCGCTTGGCGCGCTCGACAGAATAACAATCTGGCCAGAACCGGACGACCATATGCTGCGTGCAATTAGTTTGATCAAGAAAGATGGAGCAAAACAAGAAACTGCCAATATAGTCAAAAAAGCATCCGAAGATTTGGCTGCACAAGGCTCAAAAGTACAGCTCTTGGCCTGTTCTGAATTTTCGCTTTTAAGCGCAACGCTTCAACGCGCAAACTGCCATATCATCGACACCTTGGATGTCTTAACACAGGCCGTTATTGAAACATCCATGGTAGTTTAGCGACATTGATAATCGATTTTGAATTGCACCCCACACTAAATAATCTATCATCCCAATCATGAGCGAGCCCAACATATTTCCTGCGATAAAACCTGTTGGTATCAACGGTATGCTTGTGCAATTTTCAGATAAGCTGCAAGAGCCCTCCAATCGCGCCGCACTTTCGTTTTGCGCTTCTATCCGTCAGAAAAACTGGCCCTGCGTAGAAGAAATATCTGCAACTCTCGCATCAGCGTATCTGCGCTTTGATATCCAAAAAGCCTCACATGAAGAACTTATTCAAGACCTTCAGGCGCTTTTGAACACTCAGAATTGGTATGAGGCGCCACTTCCGCAAGGCCGCCGTCATCTAGAAATTCCTTGCGTATTTGGGGGAGAGCATGGACCTCAATTAGAGGAAGCTGCCACAGTGGCAAAACTGTCAACTCAAGACGCCATCAAAGAGCTTACAACTGTCAGAACACGGGTTCTTGCAGTTGGCTTTGCACCAGGCCAGCCCTATCTGGGCGAACTGGACGAACATTGGAATATTCCACGGCTGACTGCCTTGACTCGGCAGGTGCCAAAAGGCGCGTTAATCGTGGCGATAAAACAGTTGATTATTTTCACTGCACCTAGCCCGACAGGTTGGCGTCACATAGGGCAATGCGCTTTTGATTGCTTTCGCCCAGACCAGGAAAATCCCTTTGCCTTCCGTCCAGGTGACGAAGTCTCGTTGCGCGATATTAGCTCAAAAGACCTATCTTGTATTAAGGCCACAGATCGTACCGGCAATGGTGGCGCCGTAATCAGTCCGATCTTATGAGCGGTTTGCGCATTCTTTCCTGCGGTCCCGGCCTCAGCATTCAAGATATGGGGAGACCGGGATATCTGGAGCAGGGTCTGTCCATTTCCGGCGTTGCCGACCAGTTGGCCCTCCATGAGGCAGGCACGCTTTTGGGCCATCCTAAACCGCAAGCAGTAATCGAGATGGCAGGCATAGGCGGGGCTTTTAAAGCGGAAACCGATATGACAATTGCACTGACAGGGGCCATTATGAAAGTCAGTATTAACGGCGCGCAGGTGGCCTGGAACGCAACATATTTTTTACCCAGAGGCGCTGACCTAAAAATTGGGGGCGTCCAAAGCGGCGTTTACGGATATCTTAGTTTTGGGGCAGGTATTTCGACAAAACCATTTTTAGGTTCAAGGTCGATCCATTTAAGAGGCGGCATTGGCCAAGCTTTACAAGCGGGCGAATTGATACCCTTAGGAAGAAACAACGCAAATGAAGCAGGCATAGGCCTAGATGCCGAGGAGCGGTTTAGCGGTGGGGTCATTCGTATTATTCCTTCAGTTCAAAGCGCCCTGTTTCCACAACGAGAGCACAAACGATTTTCGGAGACGATATTTATCAGATCTTTACGTGGCAATCGCATGGGAGTTGCCTTTGATTTTAAAGGGGATGGATTTGCAGCCGAAGGACAACTCAGCATTCTGTCCGAGATAATTGCTGTCGGCGATATACAAATGACAGGTGATGGGCGACCATTTGTACTCTTGCCCGAATGCCAAACGACCGGGGGCTATCCACGTATCGGAACAGTTATCCCAGCTGATTTACCAAAACTTGCCCAAACCGCACCCGGAAAAGAAGTAAGCTTTCAGATGATCACACTTCCAGAAGCCTTGGATCTACAAAAATCATTTGAAGACGATATCAAACGTCTAAGCGAACGGGTGTCCCCTTTGATAAGGGACCCCAGCACCATGAATGATCTCTTATCCTACCAATTGATCAGTGGCGCTATCTCGGCCAATTCCACAGCAGAGGAGACATAATATGGATATCGATTTGAATGCAGATATGGGCGAAAGCTATGGCTCATGGAGCATGGGCAATGATGCTGCCTTGCTCAATATCATTACCTCGGCAAATGTTGCCTGTGGGTTCCATGCTGGCGATCCAGACGTCATGATGAAAACTATGGCTTTAGCACAAAAAAATTTCGTGGGCGTCGGAGCGCATCCGGGCTTTGCCGATCTACAAGGATTCGGGCGGCATAGGCTACATATTCCCCTAAGCACTCTCGAAAACCAAATCCGGTATCAAATTGGCGCAGCACATGCGATGGCCACAGCCTTGGGAACACAGCTTCGACATGTTAAACTGCACGGCGCTCTTTCAAATATGGCTTGTGAAGACCCAATTATGGCGCGCGCCTGTTATGAGGCCGCTTTGTCTGTCGCTCCAGACCTCACGATGGTGGTGTTAACTGCAACAGCTCAAATGGAAGCTGTTAAAGAACTGGGGTGCAAATGGGTTGGGGAAATATTTGCAGACCGGACTTATAATGATGACGGCACGCTCGTAGACCGGTCTCTCAACGGCGCGGTTATTCACGATGCCAGAATAGCTGGGCCAAGAATTGCTCAGATGATCAAAGAAGGCGCAATTATCACTCAAACCGGCAAACGCATAAAAACTCAGATAGACACCGTTTGCGTCCATGGTGACACGCCAGAAGCAATAGAAATTGCTGAAAGCGTGCGCGAAGCGATTAAGGCGTCCGGTATTAAACTACGCAAGTTTCATAGTTAAATTCAATTAGCCGAGGGTTTTCCAGCAGACATCTCAACCTGAAGGCAAAACTAAATAGCTTATTCAGACGATGGAACCTAAGAAAGTAATTTTTTATGTTTAATTTGCAACTATTTCCTTAGAAGTTCAGAGAGATGTCTCTATGAACGGCATTACAACCAGCTATGTAAAGAGCCTGATCACTACTCAGCTTTTCTTGCTGTCTCGCACCTATAGTTCCTGAAATCACAGACAAATATGCGTTCATTGACGCCTGTAGATCACCTTCTGACTGGATGCGCCATAGTTCCTGTTGTTTATAAGATTTAATAGCTTTCT
>JAQWKM010000064.1 GCA_029247845.1 Paracoccaceae bacterium
TTAAGGCTTATAATTTTGCGTATATCTTAAAAAAATAACGTCAGTTGAAAGTCATAGTATGTGAAAGATTTGGTTCGTTATTCGTTGTCAGACAAAAGATGGTTCTGAAGAATAATTTGCGGATGAATTGAAGCTTTTTGTTGCTGAAAAACAAAGTGTCGTAGTATTATAAAGACTGAAGAAAACGATATATCTGATACTTGGCGATAAGCGAATACATTTGGTTTGTTGGAAATTTATTTGGAGAGCCTCGATTGGCTGGGCTCAGTCAAATATTTAAATGGATTGTTTGAAGACAGTCGGATGGGTGTGTTTTCTAATTTTTTTCAATGTTGGCAAAGACCAATCAGTTGTTACTTTTATTTACCTCAATTTTTTATAAGAGAAAAGTTTCCGTGAATATAAATCATATTACCCTTGGTCTAATTACTATTAGGCCAAGGGTACCTCAATATTTTTATGTTTTATCAAGGCTCGTGGGTCTTGCTAGGCCTAGTTTCAGATTGGACTTGCCGCAAATTTAGATTTACCCGCCTTAACAATCGCTATTTCACCTACTGCGTTTACAATATCGGAAACAATTTTGAATTCAGAAAACGGTTGCCCGTTGCAAGAATCCCTCAAGACGCCAAAGCCGCCACACTCTTCTACTGCCCTAACGCAAGTGTAAAGAAATATATCTGCATATGAGCAGTCCGGGCCGGTCAGAAAAGGTCCTGCCTTAACGTCAACCAAATGTGTCTCAAGGTAATTAAGACGTTTCTTGTGTAGAGTAGTAAGGTTAGCTACACCCGTTTCCTGTCCACCGTCCGCAAGGCTATCGGTGAGGCGTAAATTTCTCCAAAAAACTTCATTATGGCCGGTGATGATATCGTGAAATGGTGATAGAACAAATGAGTAGTAATCTTGAACCCACCCCCAGTACATATTTGAGCGAGCGGCCAGTTCGTTATTTTTAGGTGACAAGGGGCCTGCGTATTCGGAAATTAAATATTGAACTATTGCCATTGAGTCGTTTAATTCCAAACCATTCGCATGATCTTTCATCCACGGTATTGTTCCAAACGGTGCTTCTTTTTCCTTATCAAAATCTTCACCCATTGGATTGGACAGAAGATAATTTACCTTTATGCCATGCATTGCGCAAACTATGTTAATCTGTTCACCGCGGCCGATGACTGGTAGGTATGCTAAATCTATCTCTTTCATTGGAACCTCACGCTTCATTTCTGTCAATTTATTTAACCATCAAATCTATGGAGAAACAAAGTATTTATTATTAATTTAATACTATTAAAAAGATCTGTTTATCTTGTGTTTGCCAAAACCGCCCTTAGAAAGTTTTCGGCTATTGATTAATCTTATTAACAACATTGACTTGTAAATTTTTCGATCTGTTCAGTTGAAAACCTGGCGTCAGTAGCTCCGCAGAACACCTTTTGATGTATGTGACAATAATAAATTTACGGAGATTAATTGACTACCATAAAGGTAAAATAATTACGCAACTTCCACTCAAAGCTTGAACATGGTAGGACCGATGAGTCCGTTCTATTTGGTCAGTCTAGCGTAGGAATGGCATAAAATTTATTTTTGTCATATTGATCCATATATTCAATCAACCTATGTCGCAGGATTACCCGGCATTATGTTCTTTTTAGCTTAAGTCCCACCGTTTCTATAAATTTCTTTATACAGCTGCTCTTGTAAATGTTCAGGAAGCAATCGCGCCGAATCAGTGGCTTAATATTGCTCCCCGATAATTATTTAGTGTCGCTCCAAAAGAAGGTTTTACAGCTTTCCGTCTGATACCGGCTCTGGTATTACCATAGTTGCAGTTGGCGTTTCAGTACAAGCTGATAAGAAAAGCGCCGAAGAAAGTGCTATTACTACTACTTTAAGTGTATTCATTATGAACCCCTAGTTAATGTAAATTTAGCGTTCCCTAGAGAACGCGTGAATGGCTTATATCACATTGCGTTTTTAAACCAACAAGAAAAGCGTTCATAGTGATGTCCATTTACTCATAAGAAGATGCCTGAAGAAGATGCCTAATGTTAACTTATTTCTATTTTAGTGCGTCCGGGGTTGTTTCTTTCATTTTTTATCCGCGTTAAATGCGTTTTTATCAACATCGCAATAACCGATTGTTTCTTTTGATGTGACCAAAAACTTGCCTTTGCGCTGCTATACAAATTGATTAACGTAGTTTTCCAAAACCTCTTGACGCCCTGAAAGCGGTGTTGGATTAATATCTTTCGTAAGAACCCGATCGCAGATTGCGCCTAGGTCGCTGTCTAGCATGGAAATTGCTTCGACTGTTTGCCATCCGGCATATCTTTTTGTGATTGCATTTTCTAAACCACCGTCTTGGATCATTGCTGCGGCCGCTTTTAGACCGCGAGCGCAAATATCCATTGCACCCGAATGCGCATCGATCAGATCTTGCGCATCCAGAGATTGCCGCCGTAATTTTGCATCAAAGTTTGTGCCGCCTGTGGTAAAACCACCTGCCTTGATAATATGGTAATAGGCCATCGCAACCTCTGGAACATTGTTTGGGAACTGGTCGGTATCCCAGCCAGACTGGTAGTCGTTTCTATTCATATCTATCGAACCAAGCATATTTTCAGCTGTCGCAACTGCAATTTCGTGCTCAAAAGAATGCCCTGCCAAGATTGCATGGCCTTGTTCAAGATTTAATTTAACTTCATTTTCCAGCCCGTATTTACGTAAAAATCCAATACAGGTAGCGGCGTCATAGTCGTATTGATGTTTTGAAGGTTCTTGAGGTTTTGGTTCAACTAGTATCGAGCCTTTAAACCCGATCTTATGTTTGTATTCCACGACCATATTTAAGAAGCGACCCATGTGATCCAGTTCGATCCCAAGGTCGGTATTTAGCAAGGTTTCGTATCCCTCGCGACCGCCCCATAGAACATAATTCTCCCCATTAAGTTTATGCGTTGCGTCCAGACACGATTTCACCGTGGCAGCCGCAAAGGCAAACATATCAGGATCGGGGTTGGTTGATGCACCTGACATCCAGCGTCTATGGCTGAACATATTAGCGGTACCCCAAAGCAGTTTGGTACCGACGCTCTCCATTTTTTCGCCAACATAATCTGTAATCTTATCCAAAGTGGCTAGATTATCTTTGAAATTTCCTTGGTCGGGGCGAAGGTCGACATCGTGCCAGCAAAAGTATGGTTGCCCAAGAATGGAAAACATATCAAATGCGTTATCTGCCTTTATCCATGCATTTTCCATACTGTCTTGGGGATGCCAAGGGCGTTCTAATGTTGGCCCACCAAATGGATCGCCACCTTCCCAGGCAAAGCTATGCCAATAGGCAACCGCAAACCTGAGCTGGTCTTCAAGACGTTTGCCCATAACAAGCTCGTTTGGATCGTAGTGGCGAAAACCTGAAGCATCGGATATCTCATTGCCGACAAATTTTACAGGTGCAATTCCGTCGAAAAATGAATGTGTCATTGAAGTCCTTTTAGATGATTATAGCTTTGTGAGTATTGCAGATACGCGGTTTCATAATCGTATTGAAAGGCGACGTCTGGCTCAATGGTTCGCTGTATGTCAGGCGCATGCATGACCTGCTGGGGTGTATGACCCGTCCGTCCGCATATGGCCAGTCTTGCCGCCCCGAGGGCTGCGCCAAACTCCCCAGCTTTGGGTATGTTTAGCGGTGTATTTAGAGTAGTCGCCAGTGTTTTGAGCCAGATGTCCGACTCGCTTCCTCCACCAATTGCAGTGAGCCTGCGCGGCTTAGCCCCTGTTTGACGCAGCGCCTCAAGGCAATCGCGCAGCGCGAAACTGACACCTTCAATTACAGCTTGGGTTAGCTCATTTACACCAGTTTTTTGTCCTATACCAGCAAAGCCTGCCCGAATGCCTGCGTCGTTATGGGGTGTGCGCTCGCCAGATAGGTACGGCAGAAATTTGGTTCGGCAGGGACCGTTAATTTTGGAACCTAGTGCTTTGGTCAGTTCGGCGGGCATTCGGCCTGTTATGCTGGATAGCCAGTTCAGGCTATCAGTCGCTGATAAAATCACACCCATCTGATACCAAGCGTCAGGAACTGCGTGGCAAAATGTATGAATCGCTGATGCTGGCAATGGAGTATAGCCATCTCTTGCCATAAGAAGAACACCTGAAGTACCAAGTGAAACAAACCCATCACCCTCGCCAAGGGCACCAATACCGCATGCAGCTGCAGCGTTGTCGCCTGCACCACCAACTACTACGACATCGCCATCGAGGCCAAGAAGCTGGGCTATATGAGGGGTGAGCTGTGCGCCAATCTGGCATCCTTCGACAAGACGCGGCATAGAGTTGAGCAGCATGCTCGAAGCGTCCAGAAGCCTTTGAGACCAATCGCGCTGTTTGACATCAAGCCAGCTAGTCCCTGCGCTATCGGACATATCGGCAAATGCATCACCTGTGAGCCAGAAATTTAAATAAGCTGCTGGCAGTAAAACTTTATCAACTTTGGCAAATATATCTGGTTCTTCTTTTGCCACCCACATAAGCTTGGGAGCCGTAAATCCGGGAAACACGATATTGCCGGATAAATGCTGAACATCTTTGGCTTTATCGAGGACACTCGCCTCGAGATGACTACGGGTATCATTCCATAAAATACAAGGCCGCAGAACTTGCCCGACCTTATCTAGTAAAGTGGCTCCATGCATATGACCCGACACGCCTATAGCGGCGATTTTCCTGTACTCATTGGGAAAAGTCTCGCGCAGATTGGTAAGAACCTCCTGACATGCAATTGTCCAATCCCTTGGATCTTGTTCGCTCCATCCGTCATGTGGGTTTGAGATCAGATAATGTGCTTCACTGGACCCCAAAGGCTGGCCATCTTCCGCCACCAAAAGAGCCCTTAAACCAGAAGTTCCAAGGTCCAAACCCAAAAAATAAAGATCACTCATACACACTATCTTTCTGTGGTTTGGAATTTGTTTCGAAAAGAGAGATTTCCAAAATATAGAAAACTAAATTTTGACCTATTGTTCAAGTCTGTGTTTAAATAAAAACGTTAAATTGGAAAATTTTTCAGAATAGAAAAATGCGCAAAGAGCCATAAAGCCCGTTGCGGTGCCCAAGGGCATCGAACTTTCGACAAGAATGGCTCGTCGGGAGAGCAAAAGGCCTTAGTACCGCTCCCTTCAAATTTATTGCATTCAAGCGAGATTGCTCGACTGTCTGCTTGACATGCGGTTGAAGCCAGATAGCATCGCGAAAAATGTTTACCGATCGGTAACAAGCGAAAGGAATGCCTATGTCATTGTCTAAAGAGGTTTTGCGCGTTGCCTCAGACTGCGTGGCTGCACGGCGCAGGATTAGGTCGTCTGTGTCGCATACAATGTGCATTGCATCAAGA
>JAQWKM010000080.1 GCA_029247845.1 Paracoccaceae bacterium
GGCTATACATCGTGCTGCAATTGAATTGCAACTCGATCCAAGCGAACTTAGCCAAGCTACAGGTCAAAACGGTGTCAGTGTGCCAGGACTTATTGATGCATTTGAAAAGCACATGCAAGCCCCCGAACACTCCCAATATATACATTTCGGAGCAACCTCACAGGATATAATCGACTCTGGCCTGATGCTTCGCATAAGGCAGATGTTAAACTTACAAGAACAAGTTTTGCAAACACTTCTTCGGCGATTGGCAAAGCTGGCACAAGAGTATACAGACCTGCCCATGGTGGCGCGTACCTATGGCCAGGATGCAGCTCTGACCAGTTTTGGAGCAACGGTCGCAACTTGGGGCAATCCCCTTTTCGATCTTTTTATCGCTCTCCCAGACCTGCGGAAAACCTCTCTATGGGTTTCCCTTTCCGGTGCAGCCGGTACAAATGCAGCATTAGGTAAAGATGCACATTTAGCAAGAGCGGGTCTGGCTGAAAGTCTTAGGCTTGGTAATCCAGAGCGCAGTTGGCATTCAGACAGGTCACCAATTTTGCGGATTGTGAACTGGCAAGCAGCTTTGTCTGCGGCACTTGGAAAAATGGCTGAAGATATCCTAATACTGAGACAAAGTAATATTAAGACAGTCATTTTGGGCCAAAGCGGTGCCTCCTCAACAATGCCTCAAAAGCAAAATCCGGTTGGTCCTTCTGCTATTTCTTCATTATCACGATACGTCATTGGCCAGCAGAGTGTCCTGCAACAGGCAGCTTTACACAAAGAGGCGCGCGATGGCGCGGCATGGTTCACAGAATGGCTTGCGCTGCCACAACTGTGCCTATCAGCCAGTTCAGCTTTGCTCACTGCTAATGATATGTGTGGGGCTATTATGCCTGATAAAGCGGCAATGCAAAGCGATATAGCGAGAAGCCGTGGCATGATCTATGCTGAAGCGCTCAGTTTCGAACTGGCAAAATCTAAACCACGTCCAGAAGCGACAGCTGATATCAAAGAACTTTGCATGTCTTTGCAAAATTCAGATGATGATTTTGTTGACACGGCCAAGCGCAAATGGCCAGAATTAGCAAATTTTAATCCAGTTGATCAGCTTGGTGAAGCGCCTCAATTCGCGCTTTCCTTCGCTGAGCGTGTGAAAGAAGCTTTCTAATGCAGCAAAGTGATATTGCGGGCCAAACTCCGTCTAAGCGCCGCAACTGGACTGTCTTTCTAGTAATAATGACTGTGATGCTCGACTCTATGGGGATCGGCCTGATTATACCGGTCACCCCTGCCCTTTTACTAGACGTTTTGCCAGATGCGACGCTTGCACAAGCAGCGCTTTGGGGTGGAATTTTGACCTCAATATATGCTTTCATGCAATTTTTATTTGGACCGTTTTTGGGGACTTTATCTGATCAAGTCGGACGCAAACCTGTTTTGTTGGTCGCACTCTTTGTTATGGTTGGTTATTATCTTGTGATGGCCCTTGCACAAAACCTGTGGCTACTTTTACTTGGGCGCTTAATCGGAGGTATTACGGCCGCCACTCATTCAACTGCGACAGCTTTGATGGCAGATATTTCTGCACCGAAAGAAAAGGCCGCACGTTTTGGTTTATTAGGGGCAGGCTTTGGAATGGGATTTGTTCTGGGTCCCATTCTGGGTGGCGTTTTAGGCGAATGGGGACCAAGGGCGCCTTTTTATGCCGCCGCTGTCTTGGCTGGACTTAATTTTATTATGGGTTGGCTAATATTGCCTGAGACAGTCACAGACCGGATACGACGGCGGTTTGAATGGCAGCGGGCAAATCCATTGGGAGCAATGCGCGCCATTAGTAAATTTCCGGGTCTGGGCCCCATGCTAGTTGTCTTTTTATTGTATCACCTTGCAACGGCTGTCTATGCGGCAGTCTGGCCATTTTTCACGGCGGAGCGCTTTGATTGGTCTCCCGGAATGATCGGTATTTCACTCACAATTTATGGAGTCTTTTTTGCGATCGTGCAAGGGTCCTTGGTAAAGCCTGCAATCGCACGGTTTGGAGAAACCCAAACAGTAAAAACTGGCTTTATGTTTGAAATATTTGCACTGAGCACTATCTCTTTCCTCACCAATGGGATCGCTCTATTGGCGTTTATTCCGATTGCGGCTATGGGCGTCATTGGTCAACCTGCCCTACAGGCGATCTTATCCCGAGCAACAGCCGACGACAGTCAAGGCGTATTGCAAGGGGTTCTAAGTAGCCTCACAGCCATTTCTATGATTGTTGCACCAATTACGATGACTTGGGTATTTGCAGAGTTCACCGACCACCAAGCAACAATCTATTTCCCCGGTGCGCCCTTCGCGGCCTCCGCTCTTCTGCTGGCCGTTGCCTTGATGACTTTTATAAAAATCGCTCCTAAGCCTGAAAATGGAACGTAATTTATCCAAATCGTTGATTTTGGGACTTGCTCCTTTGGATAAGCTGGACAATCCTAGCCTAAAGTAAGGAGATAATTTATGTCACACGTAAAAGCTGCTGTCTGTCATCAATTTGGCGAACCACTCCGTGTCGAAACCGTCCAACTACGCGCTCCACAAGGAGGTGAAGTGGAAGTGAAACTTGGGGCTGTTGCTGTATGTCACTCAGATATTTCCTATGCCGAAGGGGACTGGGGCGGTACACTTCCAGCCGTGTATGGGCATGAAGCGGCCGGCATAATCACAGAATCTGGGAATAGTGTGATAGGACTCTCTGTTGGAGATCGCGTAGTTGTGACCATGGTGCGGGCGTGTGGTCATTGTTCACCTTGCGGATCTGGCCGTCCAAGTATTTGTGAAACAGGATATAATAAGGATACAGGACCCCTGAGCACGAAAGAAGGCGGCATCCTAGAACACGGTCTCAACTGTGGTGCATTTGCCGAGAAAGTTGTCGTGGATCACAGTCAGGTTGTCAAAATTCCTGATTATTTGAATTATGACGTTGCCGCCCTCTTGGCGTGCGGTGTCATCACCGGAGTAGGAGCCGTTGTAAATTCTGCCAATGTTCGCCCGGGTCAGGATGTCGTGGTGATTGGCGCAGGCGGTGTTGGCCTAAACACTATTCAGGGCGCGCGTCTGGCTGGTGCAAGGCGTATCATTGCGGTTGATATAACAGCGGAAAAGCTGACGGTTGCCAAGGAATTTGGCGCAACAGACGGCGTCTTGGCAACGGACACCAAACCATGGAAAACAGCCAAAGCAGCTATGGGACGCGGCGCAGATGCAGTTTTTGTAACTGTAGGCGCCATACCAGCCTATGATACAGCCGCAAGATACCTGGCCTATGGAGGTCAAATCGTGATGGTCGGAATGCCAAAATCAGGGGACAAGTCTCACTATGAACCGGTTATGATGTCCGCTGTTGGTCAGGGTTTAATTGGATCCAAATTGGGCGATGTTGTTATCAAAAGAGATATTCCATGGATGATCGATCTCTATGGCCAAGGCCGCCTAAAACTGGATGAACTCATCTCACGCCGCTTTACGCTCGATCAGATTAACGACGCTTTTGCCGATACAAAGTCTGGTTCTGCGCGTCGCAATGTCATCCTGTTTGATCTTTAATTTCAAGATGAAACTCAAAGATCTCGACATCATTATAACTGCCCCACCCGCCCCTAGTTGGGGTGGTCGATATTGGATTTTGGTCAAAGTGACTACTAATACAGGCATCACTGGGTGGGGGGAATGCTACGCATCCTCAGTCGGACCAGATGCTATGACACATGTGATCAACGATGTTTTTGAACGTTATTTTGAAGGTGAAAATCCAGAAAATGTCGAACGTCTTTTTAGGCGCACGTATTCTTCCGGCTTTACACAACGACCGGATCTTACAGTTATGGGCGCTTTTTCCGGTCTCGAAATTGCTTGCTGGGATATTGTCGGAAAGGATCGCGATAGACCAGTCTGGGCACTTTTAGGTGGCCTGATGAACGAACGTATCCGTGCCTATACATATCTATACCCTCTACCAGATCATGATATCCAAGCCTTTTGGAACTCTCCAGAGATGGCGGCTGAAACGGCAACTGAGATGGTCCGTCGCGGCTATACAGCAGTGAAATTTGATCCAGCCGGTCCCTACACAATGCGTGGTGGGCATATGCCAGCAATGCATGACATCTCACTCTCTGTGGCATTTTGCAAAGCGATCCGCGAGGCTGTCGGTGTAAAAGCCGACTTGCTTTTTGGAACGCATGGGCAGTTTAATACAGCCGGCGCAATTCGTCTTGGTCAAGCAATCGAAGCCTACAGCCCGTTATGGTTTGAAGAGCCCATTCCATCGGACAATCTAGACGAATTTTCACGCGTGGCACGAGCCGTGCGGATCCCAATCGCTACGGGCGAAAGAATGACAACCAAAGCCGAATTCGCAGCTGTGCTTAAAGCTGGCGGGGCGGACATTTTGCAACCCGCTCTGGGGCGGGCTGGTGGCATCTGGGAAGTGAAAAAAGTTGCAGCAATTGCAGAAGTGTTTAACGCCCAGCTTGCCCCACATCTCTATGCCGGACCGATCGAATGGACGGCCAATATTCATCTGGCTGCCTCAATTCCAAACCTGCTTATGGCAGAAACGATTGAGACGCCGTTTCACGACCAACTGATCAAGGGAAGTATTCGTGTTGATAACGGGTTTATCAATGCGCCACAGGCTGCAGGATTGAGCATTGAGGTAGATGAAGACTTTGCAAGAGCGCATCCTTTTGATGGAGTAGGCTTACACTTACAAATGCAGAATGATCCCTGTGATTACCAAAATCAGAATAATTTTCTAGGTGGGGCACCATCCAAGAAAGCCTAACAGGACTTGACTGGTGCAACAGCGTCATACCAAAGGTGATCGAGCGCAATAATTTCCTGCCTGTCAAAAGTTTCCGTCGCTTCCCAATAGCGGCCACAGGGAATGAAATACCCAAGATCACGCTCTTTAGCTCGAGCTTGATGTAGTAAATCAATGTTAATTGTCAGCGATTTAGGCAATGACTCATTCAGCCTTTGTCGCGGGAAAGTCAAGCGCGATGGATCAAAAGACAGATTGGTAACCTGACAACCCTGTTCGTAGGCATGGGCATAAAACCGATTTGCTTTTGCCGCTAGAGACATCAGCGAAATATCATCTCGCAACGGGTCTGCAGTGCCACTACCATAGAAATGTGTCTTCGCAGTCGCGGGGTAATGCATGTCACAGCCTAGAAACGCAATATGGACAGGGGCAAAGTGACCAAGTGCCCAGTAACCCGCAGTAAATGCCATCGTTCCTCCCGCATAGAGAAATCCTCCAAATCGATTTTGAATTGGAACAAACGCTTCCTGAGTGATGATATTTTGGTTGCGTTTTACTGATTTTGGTTTTTTCTCATCTGGGAAATCAAAAGGATAAATAAGATCACTCCAATCGTCTCTGACCTGCCAGGCATTATTGATCACCACGACACGATCAAACGAGTGCGTGTCCCAATCTCGTGCCTGAAGGACGTTGGGACCTGATCCCAATATCAGAATTGACATTTTTTCCATGGAATTATTCATAAGATCCTTCCAATACTATTATCTTGGTAATTAGGTTATTTAGAGCTAAAGGTCGTTGGAGAACATACAAATTTAAAATGCCTTAACATACAAAAGCCAAGGCATCTTTATTTCTTATAGGGGCTGTTTAACGCAGTTTACATGCGTTCCCAATTTCCCACGAAGCCACCAATCGCCGAGTGGATAGCCTCATCGGTTTCATGCGCTGTGAGCTTCGCAACAAGGCCTTTCTTTTTATCATCCACAACCTTCGCAACGCGCGCCTCAAGGCCAGCATCTTCTAACGCTTCATCAAATATACGGGTTATGGCTCGTTTTCTCAGATCGGGCTTGAAAATCTTACCAACAGCCGTTTTTGGAAGTTCATCCATTATTTCCACATATTTTGGATGCGCGGCACGTTCAGGGACGTTTTCCTCACAGTATTTTTGCAAGTCCGCAGAAGTTACCGAAGCGCCACCTACCAACTCGACATAAACGCAAGGCATTTCGCCAGTTTTTTGATCAGGCTGACCTATTGCTCCAGCGAATGCTACCGCCTCATTGCCAAGCAAGCTCTCCTCGATCAAAGCAGGATCAATGTTGTGCCCTCCTCGGATTATAAGGTCTTTGGCACGTCCCGTGATCCAGAGATATTCATCCGCATCAATTCGGCCAAGATCTCCAGTACGCAAGAATTTTTCGTTATAGTAAAGATCTTTATTTTTGTCTTCTTCAGTATAAGTATTGCCGGCCCATACGCCCGGGTTGGAAATACAAATTTCGCCAATTTCATCGGTTTCACACTCAACCAAGCCATCGGGGGTACTTTTAATTACTTTGATCTCTGTGTATGGAAAGCGATGGCCGATGGAACCAATCTTTTTTGCACCATCAATCGGGTTGCAAGACACAAGAACAGTCGCCTCGGTCAAACCATACCCTTCAATGATATTTACGCCCGTCGCCTTTTCAAACCGATGGTAAAGCTCCACTGGAAGAGGTGCGGAGCCGGAAAACGCCGTTTTTACAGAACTAACATCAGCATCCACAGGTCTTTGCATCAAAGCAGCGATCGCTGTCGGAACAGTGATAATATATGTAACCTTCCAACGTTCCACCAGTTTCCAGAAATTATCAAATACGCCATCGCCACGATACCCAGCCGGTGTCGGAAAAATAACATGTGCGCCTGAAGAAATAGCACCCATCAGGATGATATGGCAGGCGAAAACATGAAATAGAGGAAGTGGCGCAATTACATTGTCATTCTCCGTATACAACAATTCAATACCCAACCAGCCATTGTATATAATCCCTGAAAAGAGGTGCTGAGCCACTTTCGGCATCCCAGTCGTACCGCCAGTGTGAAATAAAGCCGCGACACGATCTTCTTGCACGTCTTCAAAGTCTAATGTTGTATTCTGACGGTTCAAAGCATCGTTAAAATTCATCACTGTCGCTTTATGCGCAACAGGGTTTTTGGGCCTTACAAAAGGAACAATCCAGCTCTTTGGCGGCGTCAGATAACGATTAAGATCCACTTCGAGGACTGACTTGACGTTTGGGGCCAGCTCAATTGCATTAGCAGCCGTTTGAGCAACTTCGGTTTTTGGAAACGCTTTAAGGGTCACCACCACTTTTGCATTTGTCTCACGAAGGATGGCGCCAATTTGCGCCGGTTCCAAAAGAGGATTGATTGGATTGACCACACCAGCAGTCATCCCACCAAGCAATGTCAGCACTGTCTCATTGCAGTTTGGCAAAATAAATGCGACAACGTCATCTTTTCCAATGCCAAGAGATCTAAATAGATTTGCAGCCTGGCTAGTTTTGGCGAGCATATCCGACCAATTCATGGTTTCGGCTTTATCCGTCGGGCCAGACAACAGCTGAAAACTCACTGCATTATTATTTGGAAATTTATCAGCCGTTTTGGTTAGAACACCATAAATTGTCTTCGCTACATCGCGATCTTCCCAAGGCATTTGTTGCTCGATCGCTTCAATATCTTTGATTGTCGCAAAAGTCACTACTCAGTTCTCCCTTATTCGTGCTCAATTATTTGATATTAGTGTATCATTCTAAAACACTATTCACGACGTATACCATAAGGTCAACTTATCTCTCAGGTGCTGAGGGGTTCACCCGTAAACTGTAAGCGCGCAAGACGGGCATAGAGCCCCTTTTGGGAGATCAAATTCTCATGAGTATCCTGAGCGATAATTTTTCCGTCGTCAATAACAAGGATAAAATCCGCCTTTTTGACCGTCGCCAGACGATGCGCAATAATGATTGTTGTCCTGTCCTTTGACAATGCATCAAACGCCTTCTGTACGGCCTGTTCGTTTTCTGAGTCAAGGGCACTGGTGGCTTCGTCTAACAAAAGTATAGGCGCATTTCTCAAGATAGCACGAGCAATCGCAACACGCTGTTTTTGCCCACCTGAAAGCATAATGCCCCGCTCGCCAACAAAGCTTTCATAGCCGTCCGAAAGACTGCAAATAAATGTATCCGCTGCTGCAGCTTTGGCTGCTAGAACAACCTCTTCATCCGTTGCCTTCGGCCGTCCAAAGCGAATGTTATCCATAACACTGGCTGCAAATATAACTGGATCTTGGGGGACCAGAGCAATGGAACTGCGAAAATCCTGCCGGCTCATCTGTCGCAAATCCACACCTTCAATGCTCACAGTTCCATAATCGGGATCATAAAACCGTAGCAGCATCTGGATAATAGTTGTTTTTCCAGCACCTGACGCCCCAACCAGTGCAATCGTCTGCCCAGGCGAAACTTTAAAGCTTACATTGTCCAACGCAAGATTTTCTTGTCGCGAAGGGTAGCGAAAAGATACCCGATCAAATTTTATATGACCTTTGACTACAGCAGGCAGCACTTGTGGGTTCGTTGGATCGGTCAAAGTATCTTCAGCTTGTAAAAGCTCAACCAAACGTTCTGTCGCCCCAGCTGCGAGCTGCAATTCGCCCCAGACTTCGGATAATGTTGCAACAGAACCACCAACAAGGACTGCATAAATCACAAACTGTACTAGTGTCCCAGAACTTAACTGGCCCCCGCGCACATCATGTGCGCCGACCCAGAGCACGCCAACAATACCAGAAAACACAAAAAATATGACGATTACGGTCAGTAATGCACGCGCACCTATGCGCCGGCGGGCAATGGAATAACTTTTCTCAGTAACATCAAAAAAACTGGCTTTGGTGACAGGCTCATGAGTAAATGCCTGTACCGTCTGGACTGCATTTAGGGCCTCCGAGGCTTTTGCAGAACCTTCTGCAATCCAGCTTTGATTTACTTTGCTAAGTTTCCGCACTTTTCGTCCAATTGTCAGAATTGGAATGAGTACAATTGGGACAATCAGCAAAACCAACCCGGTCAATTTGGCGGATGTGAACAGCATTAGCAAAATGCCACCCACAAACAATAGAATATTACGCAAAGCGATTGAGATCGAAGAGCCTATGACTTGGAGCACCAAAGTTGTATCTGTGGTGATGCGGCTAAGAACTTCACCTGTCATCAATGTTTCGTAAAAAATAGGGCTCATCGCAATTACTCGGGCAAAAATCGCTTTGCGGATGTCTGCGATCACCCTCTCGCCAAGACGCGTAACAAGGAGATATCGCAAGGCCGTACCAATCGCTAATAAAGCAGCTATTCCCAAAGCTACCCCAAAGTATTGATCGAGTTGCTCAGCTTCTGCCAAGGCAAAATTATCGATGACCCTACGTACCGCCAAGGGCAAGGTAAGAGAAAGAGCCGCTGTAAGGATCAGCGCGAAAAACGCCGCAATCATCCAAAGCCGATAGGGAAGAAGAAAAGGAATTAAACCGCGTAAAGCCGAGAGTTTTTTGGAAACTTTGGCCTCCCGTTGCTGGAGCGTCGAAAGCTCTGGCTCAGTCATTTACGATCCTTGAAATTAGATACATTCATACGGCCCAAACTAAAACGCAACTCAAGTTATACTAGCAGTAAATGCGCGACTCAACTGAACACGTCACCTTATTCACAAAACTGCGACGAAATAGCCTTATAGTTACACCCATTATACCTAAAGCGATATTTGAGGATTTGGTTATATATCTTTTTGTTCTATTTCCAAAAAAAATTATGTATCCAAGCCTTTATTCGTTCAGAATAGTTATTTTCGTACTTGTAACTCTCTGTTATGAAAAGCGAATGGTGGTTTGTAAGAGAAGTGCTTAAAAATATGTACTGAAAGTAAGGACAAAAAATGAAAATTGCCATGATTGGGACAGGTTATGTGGGGCTAGTCTCGGGAATTTGTTTTTCAGATTTTGGACATGATGTGACTTGCGTTGATAAAGACAATCACAAGATAACAAAGTTGAACAAGGGCAAAGTCCCTATATTTGAACCCGGTCTGGACACTTTAATGGAGAAGAATGTTGCCTCAGGCCGACTGACCTTCACACAAGACCTCGCTGCGGCTATCAACGGTGCAGACGCTGTTTTTATTGCGGTTGGAACGCCCACACGGCGTGGGGATGGACATGCAGATTTAACTTTTGTGATGGACGCCGCAAAAGAGATTGCCAAACTAGCCACAGAATACCTTGTTATTGTGATCAAATCCACTGTGCCTGTCGGCACAAACCGGCAGGTTAAACAAGCTGTAAGAGAGGCCAATCCCAAGCTAGACTTTAACGTTGCCTCTAATCCAGAGTTTCTGCGCGAAGGTGCCGCCATTGACGATTTTATGAGACCCGATCGCGTGATCGTCGGGGTGGACTCTGAACGTGCGGGACAGGTCTTATCTGATATTTATCGCCCACTGTATCTGAGGGATTTTCCAGTTCTCATCACAGATCTGGAGAGCGCCGAGATGATAAAATATGCCGCGAATGCTTTCTTAGCGACAAAAATAACCTTTATAAATGAGATTGCAAACTTATGTGAGAAAGTAGGCGCAGACATTAAACAAGTCTCAAAAGGCGTCGGAATGGATGACCGCATCGGCAATAAATTCCTGCATGCGGGCCCAGGATACGGTGGCAGTTGTTTCCCAAAGGATACCAGAGCTCTCGCACGCATGGGTCAGGAAAATGCCGTTCCTATGCAGATCACAGAAACGGTCATCAAAGTGAACGAAGAAGTCAAACGGCGCATGATAGACAAGCTTCTTCATCTATGTGACCACTCTTTTAATGGCAAAATAATTGCGATTCTAGGTGTAACTTTTAAACCAAATACAGACGACATGCGGGATGCTCCAAGCCTAACAGTTGTGCCTGCACTTGTTGGTGGCGGGGCGAAAGTTCGTGTCTGTGATCCACAGGGTCAAAGGGAGGGAAAAGACTTACTACCAGGTGTGAATTGGGTAGAAGATCCCTACGAAGCAGTTCAAAATGCTGATTTAGTTGTGCTGCTGACCGAGTGGAATGAATTCCGCGGGCTCGACTTGAAGCGTATAGCAAATAGAATGCAGACGCCTAGAATGGCAGATTTACGCAATGTTTATTCTGTGAAGGACGCAAAAACGGCCGGTTTCGTCAGCTATGATAGTATTGGTCGAGAATTATTTAAAACGACTGAAAAGTAAATAACACTGTCGTCCAACGATCTCTCATAGCAGTAAAATTTAAATTATTTTAATTAAATTCTCTAGCCAAACTTCTCTTATTCAGGATCTTTTATGACAGAAAAGTCATCTCACCTCTCCCTTCCATTTATTCCACCCACCGAAACACAAAAGCACGTAACTCACCGCGAGGCTATTCGACTATAAAACATCTTGGTCCAAATTACAGTAGTCTCAGGCTCTCAGATATCTCCTCCGACGAACGCAACTAAGACAAGCTCTATTTAGTGCCCAAAATGCTCTTGCCGAATGACTGGGACGGATAATAACATTGCGATCAATGAAAATGGCGATAGGCAGTATTTTAAGCCAAATACATGATGGTGGGTTTATATTATGTCCTCAAACAGCATAAAACTTTTTGATGGTGTGACATGGACGGTTCCAAGTGCAAAAGAAATTAGCGATTTTATATCAAATGAGTTTCAAACTAGCGAAACGCAAAAATTTGCTTTCATGACCCAAAGGGTCCCTTTGTGTAGCCTTACCCTAATTCAGGGAAAAAAGCGGAATTGTATGAACTCACAACAAAGAGACTGCCGACAGCGACGTTAGATTGATTTTTTTGTTTGACCATCAAAACTGGATGATATGATCAAATTTGGATCAGACAATTGTCGCATTTTCAAAACACTTGTTTCATCAACGTAGCAAGATGCCATTAAAATTGACAGTCGAACAGTCGTTGTCTTTAACCCCTATTGGCCACGCTTCAGCGCATTTACAGATTACGACAATGTACTGCCAGCGAATGTCTGCTCAACAGTTGGAATAAATATGGCACCATCAAAGATTAAGGCTATTTTGACGCTGGACAGAATATTTTCCTCGCAGAGACAAAGTGTACAGATCATCTTTGCCCCAAGCTCGAGGCTCAAGCAACACGCCAGAGTTGCAAACAGGAAATCGTCCGACGAGTTTTAAATTTGGTAAATCCTCTAGCGGATAGTACTGTCCACGCCTCTTTTGAGGAACAAAATCAGAAAATCTCATTAAAAATATTTGATCTCAACGCTGGGTACAATGACATGCTCTAAGCCAAAGTGCGACATCTAAGATCATTAAGAGCCAAATTAATTTTTTTTTGGGGAGATAGTAAGTTGGCTGATATTACGTTGGCCCAAACAAAATTAATTTTTCGCCATAGCCTTTTCAAGTTCTGGCAGAAAACGTGCCGTATAATTCTCAGCGATTAAAGGTCCGTTAAACCGGAATAACACGGTTCCATCACCAGCAATGATAAACGTCTCCGGGAGACCAGTAACACCCCAATCGATGCCAGTACGCCCTTTATTATCAAACGCCACGGCAGAAAAAGGGTTTCCTTCTTCTTCCAAAAATCCAATTGCGTTTTCATCCCGATCTTTGACGTTCACACCGTAAACCGCGATACCACTCTCTGAAAGGTCTTGCAGCGTGGAATGTTCTGCGCGACATGGCGGGCACCAACTTGCCCAGAAATTGACTAGCGTAACCGCACCATTGTCAATCATATCGTTGCGAAAAACCTCATACCCAGCTAGTGCAGTTTCTTGGATCTTAGGAGCGGATTGGCCAATCAAAGTCGAGCGCATCTCATTCGGACCCTCACGCTGCATACCGAATAGAAATAAAACCGCCAAACCTAAAAATGTAAATGGTGGTATAAGTACAAAGGCTGAAATCTTAGGCATCTTTATGAAGCTCCGCATCCTGTAAAAGCGCTTTTGACTTAGCATTGCGCCAAAGAACGTAAATGATCAAGAGCGCCAATAAGACGATCGTTATTACATAAGCCGATAATACAAATGAGGTGTATTTTCCTAATTCTAAAGTCATTAACGTATCTTTCTTGCCACAATCACTGAGGCTCTGCGTATCCTAATTTCTGATCTGGTTCCGATGAGTACAAGGACCAAAAATAAAAAAACAAAGCCGGCGATCGAAAATAAGAGCGGGTGGTAAAACTCATTTGCGACATTCTTTTCCTTATCAAGCGACAAAGAAGCTCCTTGATGTAGACCTTGATTCCAAAAATTGACGGCATAGCGACTTAGAACGGCGAACACCGATCCGACGATACAAAGGATTGAGGTTAAATCAGCTGCACTATCTGGGTTTTCAATGGCTTTCCAAAGCGCCAAATAGCCAATGTAGAATTGAAAAAGTATCAAGAATGATGTCAGCCGCGGATCCCAAGCCCACCAAGTTCCCCACATAGGCTGCCCCCAGATGGCCCCTGTTATAAGCGCAATCAATGTCATGACCAACCCGACCGGGGCAGCAGCTTTAGCGGCAAGCGCACTCACGTGATGCCGCCTAATCAGCCAGATAAGCGAAGCAACTAGCATCATGAACCATGCATTTATTGCCATCAAAGCGGCGGGGACATGAATATAAATAATTTTGACTGTTGAGCCCATCCGATAGTCATCAGGCGTAAAAAAGAAACCCCAGATCAACCCGACAACCAAGCAAATAGCAGAAAGAAGCGCAACCCAAGGCAAAACTCGGCCTGACAGGTTCAGAAATTTAACTGGATTGGCATATTCCCAAAGAGACATCACTGATTCTACATTCCTTCTAAGGTTATAACCATGTTTTCATCGCAGGTTGATACGCAAAACTGCCGCAGAGGCAAATGGCAAAATAGCAACCACACCAAAACTTAAACCAAGCAACATCCACAACGGGGTTTGCAATTCAATGCCAATACTGCCTCTGCGCGCGACTTCAGCTCCAAAAATCAAAGTCGGCACATAAAGTGGAAGTATCAAAACAGACAACAATAGACCGCCCCGTTTCAACCCCAATGTTAAAGCGGCGCCAAACGTCCCTATCACACTTAGGGCAGGCGTTCCAAGAGCCAGAGACAAAACCAACCACAAATATCCCTCTGCCGGAAGTCCCAACATCAATCCAACAAGTGGCGAGACCAATCCCAAGGGAAGCCCCGTCGTCAACCAATGCGCAGTCGCTTTGGCCAAGACAACACTTTCCAGCGGCAAAGGGGCGATGACAAGATGGTCAAGCGTACCATCTTCATAATCAAGGGAAAAAATTCGATCCAGTGACAACAGACAGGCCAACAATGCGATGACCCATAAAATGCCAGACGATATGTCCGACAAGAGAGCGACGTCTGGCCCAACCCCAAGAGCGACCAGCACAGCGACGATTAAAAAGAACATGATAGCAAGTCCAAAGCCACCCCCGACGCGCATCGCCAGTCTCAAATCACGAAGTAAAACTGCCCTCATAGAAATGCCTCGGCGCCATCACCATAAACAGCCCTGTTAGATTTATATTCGCCAAGATTTACAGTCTTGCAACTTGGCCCCAAGTCAAGATGACCGTGTGTGACAATCAAAGCTGCCCCGCCATTTTGAAGATGCTGTTTGATTACCTCTTCGAGCTGCGTGACTGAGGCTGTATCAAGCGACACTGAAGGCTCATCTAAAACCCACACAGGCCTGTTGCTGATTAACATCCGTGCAAGGCACAAGCGACGTTTTTGACCCGCTGACAAAAGCCCAGCGAAACGTGATTTTAAGTCATTCAGACCAAAGGCCGATAGGGCTGTATCAATGTTTTGATTGTCAAATATATCGGCCCAGAACTGAAGATTTTCAGCCACGGTCAAGCTTGGCTTGACGCCATCAGCATGTGCAGTATATGCAAAACTGTCTTCTTTGGCATGTATCTTCCCAGAAAGCGCAGGCTGCAATCCGGAAATCACACGCAGAAATGTCGTTTTGCCAAGCCCGTTTGGCCCTTTGAAGATCAGCGCCTGACCAGCCGCCAACTCAAAGTTCACATCAGTCATAAGAACCTGACCAGACCGAGCAATACAAAGATCCTGAACACTTAATACCATAAACATAGACTTAAATCATTCTATCCAACATAAAAAGATAGGATTTAGACCCCTCTGATTGGGAAAAGGGCGGCTGCCACCCTTCTGTCTTCGGATAAAAGTACGTTATAGGTGCGACAAGCCGAGGGGCTGCTCATCACTTCCACTGCGACACCAACGTCCTCTAGGGCTGCGCGAAACGCTTTTGGAATATGAGTAATTTCGTCACCTGTCCCAATAAAAAGTACATCTATCTGATCAGCAAGTTTGACAAGAGTGTTAATCTCATCGTATCCACCCCACGAAAATACGCCTTTTTGGGTGACTACAATTGGTGCCTTATGTAGAGTTCCCGCGACCCTAAAAAAGTCTGGGCCATACCCATCTATCGGAATGGCATTGCCAAATTCGATTTCGTTGAGCTGCAAACCGACCTCCTCAATCCAGTAAAGGTAAGCCCTTTATGGCAGAAATTGCTATAATACAAAATGCGACAAACCGGTAAACACGTTCTTTTTCAGGATTAAAAAATTTTGCACCAACCAGGTTCCCAGTGACAATTGGCACGACCATTGCCAATCCAAGGAAAACTGCCTCCATCTCCATAAATCCAAAAACATAAATGATCATGATGAATAAGGCATCAAAGGAAAACAAAAATAGCAACGTATTCGCCCTAACGACTGCAGCACGATAAGGCCCTGCCATATAAAACAGAATTACAGGTGGCCCTGGCATTCCCAGAAATCCACCCGTCACTCCAGAAAAAACCCCGATGCTTACAAGCATCGGGGTCGTGACCTTGCCTTTATACTGCAGACCAAAAATCAAACATAACAGCAAGCATATTGCCAGACTTGAGACCAAATACCGAAAGATCTGCGGATCTGCATAACTCAACAGCCATAAAGCTGCAGGCAGAATAAGTGCCATCGGGATCAGCAACCTAACAAGATCGTTTTGACGAGCGTCTTTTACGGCCTTGGACAGCAATGGAATTGGGCCAAAAAAATCCATAACGGTCAAAACAGTTAATGCTGCGATCGGTGGCAAAAAAGTTCCTGCCACGGGCAGAAAGATCATAGCCGTACCAAAACCAGTAAAACCCCGTACTATCCCCGCCACAAATGCTGCAAGCGCAATCCATAAAATCCCTTGGGTAGCCCAAACGGTGTTTAGGACCTCGGTGAGCACTACTGTGGAACCTGAGTTCCAGCTTCCGAATTAGGTTTGGACCAGTCGCGCTTTACGCCCAACCAAAGCAAAGTAGACGAAGCGATAAATACAGAACTATACGTTCCAACAATCACACCCCATATCATTGCAAAAACAAACCCACGTATAACGTCCCCACCAAGAACAAACAATGCAATCAACGCCAGCAATGTCGTCAAAGACGTCGTTACAGTTCTATTCAGAGTTTCGTTGATAGAGAGGTTCAGCACTTCCTTGAGAGGACGTTTCTTGTATTTGCGGAGGTTCTCACGCACTCTGTCAAACACCACAACTGTATCGTTCAGTGAGTAGCCAACAATCGTCAAAAGCGCCGCGATAATGGCCAGATCAAATTTGATTTGCAGAACCGAGAAAACCCCAATTGTCAAAAGAACGTCATGGATCAACGCAGCAACTGCACCTTGCGCGAACTGCCATTCAAAACGTAGCCAGATATAAACAAGAACCGCACCAATAGCAAGAACGACTGCCAGAATAGCCGTTTGTACGAGCTCACCAGACACTTTGGGCCCAACGTTTTCAACGGAGACAAAACTAATGTCCAGATCGATCTTTTGAAGGGCAGAAAGCGCACCCCTAGTGACATCACTGACACTTTTTTCTTCTTTATTTTGCTGTTGGATGCGGATCATCGCAACATTTTGATCTTCGTCAAAATTGGGGTCAAAAACCTCTGAAATCGATATATCGCCAAATTCAAGTGCAGTCAGCGCAAAACGATACGCTCCAACATCGACAGTTTGTGTACTTTGCGTTCGGATCGTTGTACCCCCCAGAAAATCAATCCCAAAATTAAGGCTTTGAAATAGGAAGGAAGCGAGCGATAAAAATAGTAATACAGCAGATATACCAAGTGACACGCGTGCTTTACTGAAAAAATCCAATTTCGTATCTTGAGGAACCAGTTTTAAACGCATCTTTACACCTCCAATGTTTTGGGTCGGCGGCGCTCAAACCAGAGGATCACCAAAAGCCGTGTCACAAAAATAGCCGTAAAGACCGATGTCATAATTCCAAGTCCAAGCGTAATCGAAAAACCACGAACCGGTCCAGAGCCCATAACAAATAGTATAACAGCCGTGATGAAAGTAGTAATGTTCGCGTCCAAAATCGCACTAAGAGCTTTTTCATAGCCCAGCTCAATGGCCCGCGCAGGACCTTTTGCCGTTTTCAGTTCCTCGCGGATACGTTCAAAAATCAAAACATTTGCGTCCACAGCCATTCCAATGGTGAGTACGATACCAGCAATTCCCGGAAGCGTGAGTGTAGCGCCAATGGCGCTGAGCAGACCAAAGATTAGACCAATATTTATTATCAGAGCGATATTTGCAAAAATACCGAACAGACCATAGCTGAGCCCCATAAATATCAGTATTGCGATAAAGGCAATGACGCAGGCAACTTTGCCTGCTTCGATACTATCTGCACCTAATTCTGGGCCAATTGTGCGCTCTTCCAAAAAGACAAGCTTAGCGGGAAGAGCACCAGCGCGCAAAAGAACTGCTAAATTAGTGCTTTCTTCAACTGAAAAACTACCTGTGATAATCCCTGATCCGCCAGGGATATGACTCTGAATGACGGGGGCACTTATGACTTCACCGTCTAAAACAATCGCAAATGGGTTTCCTATATTGTCAGCTGTATAATCGCCAAAGCGACGCGCACCTGAAGGATTAAAACGAAAGTTAACCGCTGGCCGTCCATTTTGGTCAAACGCAGGTTGTGCATCGACTAGGTCTTCACCCGTGACGACTGGGGCAGCCTCTAAGACGTAGTACCGACCTTCATCCGCGATTGAGGGCAGAATCTCTTGTCCATATCCCACAGCCGTCTCTGGATCATTTGTAGATGTCCCGACGGGCTGAAATGTCAGTTGTGCAGTGGTGCCAATAAGATCTTTGAGCTCTTCGGCCGATCCTATTCCAGGAACTTGTATCAGGATTCTGTCTGTCCCTTGCCTCTGTATAGTTGGTTCGCGCGTTCCCACTTCATCGATCCGTCGACGGATGATTTCCAAGGCCTGTCTCAGCGTTCGTTCATCCGAGGCAACGCGCTCTGCGTCCGAGAGCGTTACGATTAAAAAGTCATCCTCAGATGAAATATCCAGATCACGCCCCCCTACTCCAGTCAAAGATGCGATGGGCCGGGCCAATCCATTTGCGAGTTCAACGGCGCGTTTCATCTGGTCAGGTTGCGAAATTTTAACGCGTATTTGATCCGTCGGTCCGGGCTGTAAGCGAATGGTGCCAATCGTCGCGCGTTCGGGGCGCAAAGCGTCACGTAGTGCCGGCCAAAGCGCTTTCATCCGCGCCGCATAGACATCCTCAACTTGGACTTCGGCCAACAAATGCGCCCCACCTCGCAAGTCTAAACCAAGGTTTACCAAACCCGATGGCAAATACCACGGCCAAGATGGCGCATCGGATGGAACCTCTTGGCCCAGGTCACCGGCTTTTTTTGCATCGTTATAGCCTTCGACACGGGAATAAAATCCGTTCGGAAGTGCCAGAAACAGACCTAGTGCACATAGGCCCCAAATAACAATACGTTTCCAAAGGTCTATCTGTAACATCCTAGAGGGCCTTTCCAGTAAGATCCGAAGATCAGGAGTCTTTGGCAGGCTCAGTTTTACTTAACACTTGGGCAATCGTTGACTGAACCACGCGCACTTTCACACCGTCTGAAACTTCCACTTCGATTTCATTGTCTTCTTTCACTTTAGAGACTTTTCCGATCAGTCCCCCTTGTGTCACGACTTGATCACCACGACGCAGACTAGTGACCATCGCCTGATGCTCTTTGGCTTTTTTCTGTTGTGGGCGTATCAAAAGAAAATACATGATCCCAAAAATGAGAATAAGGGGAACGAGCTGTCCGAAGGCGTCCATGATGGTATCCTGACTATGGTAAATGTTTGCGCGAACCTATGCTTACAGGCCGCTGTTTGCAAGAGGTGTTCAGCGTTGAAATGGGTACATTCATCTCTTTCTCGCAGAGGTGACAAATCAAATGAAAGCATCCAGTGCCCACTTTTTAGCCGATCATCCCCTACCCTTAGCTCGCTAACTGGTGCATAAAGATGCTGTTTGAGTCTCAGTGTACGATCAAAGGAGCTTTTCCATGCATGATATTAAGACAATTCGCGATAACCCAGA
>JAQWKM010000110.1 GCA_029247845.1 Paracoccaceae bacterium
GAAAGGCGCATCAAACGCTTATGCTGCCTCGCCCAGTCGCTCAGCTGCAGGCTCAACATTAATGGCAAACGATCCCCACGTGGCATTGAGTGCGCCCTCCCTTTGGTATCTCGCACGCCTAGAACTCAATTCAGGTGGCGTAATCGGTGCAACCATTCCAGGCTTGCCGTTGATTCTGAGTGGCCGAAGCGAACGTCTGGCTTGGGGCATCACATCTTCCCACGTCGACGATCAAGATCTTTATGTCGAAGAATTTCATCCTGAAAAACCCGCATTCTATCGCACAGAAGACGGCTTTAAGGCATTCAAAAATCAACCCTCTATTATAAATATAAAAAATCAAAGCCCTGTCACTATGACATTGAGGTGGAGCAAAAATGGGCCTATTCTTTCTTCCAATCAGTATAACCTAGGTCAAGTGACGCCAAAAAATCATGTCATAGCGCTCGCCTCTACGGCGTTGCGTGGGAATGATAGGTCATTATCATCAGGATTTGATTTGATGCGAGCGGGATCTGTAATCCAAGGGCTCGATGCCTTGGAAACCTTTCAAGCACCCTCCTTAAATGTAGTCCTATCTGACAAGAGGGAGATTGCGATCAAGACCATTGGGCTTAGACCTAAACGTCACCAAGACCATCAAACGCTGGGACGAATGCCAAGCCTCGGATGGCAAGAAAAAAATCAATGGCAGGGTTTCTTAGCCTATCGCGACGCCCCACAATCTATAAATCCTGAAAGTGGTTTGATCGCCAACACCAATAATAAACTAACAGATAAAGCTTTCCCCAATCATGGTTCTTACGATTGGGGTGACAGCCAAAGAATTAAACGCCTTGACCGTCTTTTGACAGACCGGCCTGTGCATACACAGCAAAGCTTCATGGAAGCCCAACTTGATACGGTTAGCTTTACTGCACGAACTCTTCTACCTCTTGTGGGTGGTGAGTTTTGGTTTACTGGGGAAAACGGTGCACCCGGTACGATCGAGAGGGATCGCTACACCGCGCTCTCTCTCTTGGGTGAATGGGACGGAAATATGAATGAACATCTTCCCGAACCTCTCATTTACTCTGCTTGGATGAGAGCTCTTCAAGACCGGCTTATCCGTGATGAGATAGGTCCCTTAGCAGACACGTTTATTCATCTTGAGCCATTATTTATAGAACGGGTTTTTCGCGATGTCGAAGGTGCTGCACAATGGTGCGACATTGTTCAGAGCAGTCCGGTGGAAACCTGTCGCGATATAGCCGATCTTGCGCTAAACGATGCAATCACCTCACTGAAGGAAACATATGGCGGATCTATAGAGGCCCTGCGCTGGGGCGATGCACATCAAGCAACACATTTACACATGGCCTTAGGCCAAATACCACTTTTGAAATATACCGTAAATATCTATCAATCGACAAGCGGCGGCGATCATACTTTGCAAAGAGGACGCACTAAGGGACGCGGTGCGAATCCATTTCAAAATGTGCATGCTGCAGGCTATCGTGGCATCTATGATTTTGCAGATCCAGACAGTTCACTTTTTGTCATTGCCACGGGTCAATCCGGTCACCCTTTGTCCCGCCATTACGACGACCTTGGTCAGCTCTGGCGACGTGGAGAATATTGGACGATGTCTCTAGACAAAAACCTCGTCAGTGCCGCCTCAGTTGGACAGACGATAATACACCCGATCGATTACTAAATAGAGTCAAACTGCGCTTTTTGCCGATCCGACCAGAAAAGGGCCAAATCGATGCCTGTTTCAACAATTTTTTCTTGAGTAACGACACCCTGAGAATAAAGCCAAGCGCGTTTTTTTCCATCTTGATGAGACAAAAATAAAGTGTCTTCGAACCTACCCGATTTCAGATGCTCCTCAACTGCGTCAACGATTGTATCTGTACCTTTACCGCTTATGGCTGAAAGGAGATAAACATTTTCCTTGCGCTTTGACTGATTAGAAAGAAATTCCTGCTCTTCTTCACTCAACAGATCGGTCTTATTCCATATCTCAAACAAAGGGGTATTCTCATTAATACCTAACGTTTCAAGAATTGAGGTGACATCGTTTGCCTGCTCTTGAGTAGCCTCATGCGAAATATCGCGTACATGCAGTATCATGTCTGCAGTTAACACTTCCTCAAGCGTTGCGCGAAATGCCGCAACAAGTTCGGTTGGCAAATTAGACACGAAACCCACAGTATCGGACAGGATCATATTGGTACCATTTTTGCTCCGTATCGCCCGCATACAAGGATCAAGGGTAGCAAACAACATATTCTTTGCCAGCACTTTTGCGCCGGTTAATCGATTGAAAAGCGTTGATTTTCCGGCGTTCGTATACCCTACGAGAGCTACAATGGGATAAGGCACTTTCGCACGCGACGATCTGTGAAGCGTACGTGTTTTAACAACTTTTGCCAACTGCTGGCGCAATTTGGAAAGTTGCAAGTCAATTGCGCGCCGATCCGCCTCGATCTGCGTTTCGCCCGGCCCCCCTACAAAGCCCAGCCCACCTCTCTGGCGTTCCAAGTGTGTCCAAGCCCGTACCAGACGCGTGCGCTGATACGTTAAAGCTGCCATCTCGACTTGTAGCGAACCTTCTCTGGTTGCAGCTCTGTCGGAAAAAATTTCAAGAATAAGACCAGTTCGATCTAAAATCTTGACTGACCAAATTTTTTCCAAATTTCGCTGCTGGACGGGCGTAACAGGACCGTCAATCAGTACTAACTCTATCTTGTTATCAGCAAAGATAATTCTTAGCTCATCTATTTTGCCTTTGCCAAACAGCATCCCCGCCTGCGGGCGCGATATTGGTACTACTGTCGCACCGTGAACATCAAGTTTTGGCATTGCTTCGGCGAGAGCAACGGCCTCCTTTAGCGCTGGCTCTGTAGGTTTTCTACCAATGTCGGATTTGATAGCTGGATGTAATACCCAAGCAAGCGTATGATTTGAATTAGTGTCTTCAATCAACCGGTTTCTTCACCCTCATACAAAGAGATATTTTGCGACGGCATGATGGTAGATATTGCATGCTTATAAACCAATTGTGATTGGCCATCGCGGCGGAGCAAAATACAAAAATTATCAAACCATGTGATAACGCCTTGTAGTTTTACGCCATTAATTAAAAAAACAGTGACAGGAATTTTCGTCTTACGGACATGATTTAAGAATGCGTCCTGTAAACTCTGACGATCAGAAGCCATTTTTTTTTACCTTTTTTCTTGTTCTAACCACCTGGATAAATAAGCCGCGCGGTCTAATATTCACGCGGTCTTTCGTATTCAATCACAACTCGTGACCATCGTCTATCCCCATTATCAGCTACGCCAAATTTCTGGAGTAAACAATGCTAGTAGAACAAGAACTTCCAATTTCCCCAGAACCATAGCAAATGACATAATCAATTTGCTTACGGTCCCTATCGCGATAAAATCCACATCATCCCCAAAAACCATATTCATGAGGGGTCCGGTTGTGCTCAGCGCGCTTATACAACTCACAAGCGCAACTTCAAAACTCATGCCCGCGCCGGCCAATGCAAGCGTTATGAGTGAGAGACTTATAGCGAATAGCATAAAAAAAATCCAAGCGATAAAAGCCTTAGAGCGTAACTCGCTTTGATAGACACTTCTAGTCTGACCCACAGAAGATGGGTGAACCAGCTGATCAATTTCCCTAACAGCATTCGCGTAAAGTGCATAAACCCGCAGTAGTTTAACGCCACCAGCTGTGGTCGCGACACCGCCTCCTATTAGGACTATTCCAAGAAATAGGATTCCCGGAACAAAGAAACCAGACCAATTTTGCGCGTCCAACCAATATGCTGACGACCAGCCGTTTGTTGTCAAAAAAGACGTGACTGTAAAAATATTAGCCCAAATCACCTTGAAAGTTGAAATGCCAAATAGCGGCATATCAGCAGACCCAATTGAATAGAGCTGAATCGAGGCCAGCAATAAACCAAGAAAAGTAATAATAGTTATTCCTAACTGAAGTTCTGGGCCAGATGGCAGCACTCTTGTTCCCCAATATCCTCTATCCTGATCCAGCCTCCCTCGGCTTAATGCAAGGAACAGAAACAGCAGCATAATAAATTCCGCGACCCAATTAGCTCCAAAATCACTAATTTCATTTACGCCCGTTATTCCACTGGTCGCCAAAATTGACATTGCAAAAATCAAACTGTCAAAACCTGGCATGCCAGATATTGTCAGCCCCAGCCATAAGAAGGCAGTTAAAGTAGCATAGAAAGGAAACAGGGCAATAGTTGTTCTTTTTAAGAACCGTTTTCTTTCGGCCGCGGTAAGAAAGTGTGCCTTGTGGACATTTCGGTCAGCCGCAACCTCGAACCCTCCAAGATTCATCGGCGCAAGAATAGCTGCGGCTGCAAGCCAAATTAAAACTCCTCCCATCCAAGCAACAAGAGCCCGCCAAAGATGTAAGGTATCAGAAATTCTATCAGGCTCAAACACAACTAGGCCAGTCGTCGTCAATGCAGAAACCATATCAAAATAGGTATTTATGAAATATGTATTCTGTATTATGTCATATTCTGGTATTGCTAAAAATAAGGGTAATAATAACAACCCGAACGCCAGAGACGCTAACTGTTGAACCCCAGACTCCATTATTTTTCGATTTGATGCCGCAATTGCAATCATGAAAAGGAAAAATAACCCAAGCATTCCGGTATAAAAAAACGAACGCGCTTCGGCATAATTTTCCATAACGAGTGCATGGGCGCTTGGCACCATCATCGACAAAGCTGCCAATCCAAATAAATGAAAAAACAATGGAAGCTGGTATAGACGAAGCTCCATCTTCTAAAAGAAGTCTATTGAAACTTGCAACAATTTCTCAACTTTTGGCACATCTTTGGACAATGCAAACAAGACAATAACATCCCCCTCTTGGATGCGAGTCGAGCCCGTCGGCTTTACCATTTGCTTACCTTTTAAAACACCACCAACCATGACCCCTTCAGGAAACCCTATCTCAGAAATTCTTTGACCACTTATTGGAGATGTCGATAAAACTTGGGCCTCAATCATCTCAGCCTCCGCATCACCAATTGAATAAACGCCGCGCACGCGACCGTGCCGAATATGACGTAAAATCGAGCTCACAGTTGTTGCGCGCGGATTTATGTAGGCATCAATTCCAAGAGCACCCATTAATGGGACCAATGCAGGATCATTAATCAAAACAATGGACCTAGGACAGCCCATGAGTTTGGCCCTGACAGCAGCTAACATATTAGTTTTATCATCGTCTGTAACTGCGAGAACAACATCGGAATTCGCAACATTTGCTTCCTCAAGCAACCCCGTGTTTAAACCATCGCCATTTAATACAATAGTTTTTTCTAGCTCATTGGCCGCAAATTCTGCTATTCCACGGTTTTTCTCAATCACTTTGACGCGAACTCTGCGCTCTTGGTTTTCAAGCGATTTTGCAATTGCCAACCCCACATGTCCACCCCCGATTAAAACGACGCGCTCTTGCTTTCCTTGCGACTTACCAAAGACTTCTAAAACTCGAGATGCATCTTCAATATGGGCCATTACATAAATCTCATCCCCACTAAACAATTGATCTCCTGATTCGGGAGAAAACAAGACCCCTTCACGCCTTATGCCAACGACGATTGTTCGCAGCGTTGAAAAAAGATCCGTCAATTGGCGCAGCGGCGTATTAGTAACTGGACAATTGTCATCAAGCCTTAAACCCAGTAATTGTGCCTGATCATCCAGAAAGGTTTCCGTATCAAAGGTAGCTGCAGCGGATAATCTTTTTAGTGCAGCGGCTGCAACCTCACGTTCCGGGCTAATCACCACATCTATCGGCATATGGTCCCGCCGATAAAGGTCCGAGTAAATGGCATCTAGATATGACTGGCTGCGAAGCCGCGCAACTTTGCGAGGAACATCGAACACCGAATGGGCGATCTGACAGGTCACCATGTTGACTTCATCTGAATGGGTCGCCGCTATGATCATATCAGCGTCTTGTGCCCCGGCGTTTTCCAAGACATCAGGATAAGACGCAAAACCTGATAAGCCCTTAACATCAAGCGTGTCCGTTGCACGCCGGACGAGGTCTGGGTTGTTATCAACAATTGTTACATCGTTTTTTTCGCCTGAAAGATGGCGGGCAATTTCCCAACCAACTTGTCCTGCGCCGCAGATAATGATCTTCATCACTATCCCTCTTGATCAGGTAAGTTCTAAACATCTTGAATGGCAGAAGCGTACCGCGGGGTCAATTGCTCTTTTAGATTACTAGTCTTCACCAGAGCCTTCGGATGTTAATTTTGCCGACGATACAACACCCAGAGACTTTAGTTTACGGTGTAAAGCACTACGCTCCATTCCAACGAAATTTGCTGTTTTACTAATATTTCCTCCAAAGCGGTTAATCTGCGTAATCAGATATTCGCGTTCAAATGCTTCGCGAGCCTCTCTCAAAGGTAATGTCGCAAGTGCTGGCGAGATCACTGTTGGCTCAGGTCCATCTGTTGTTGGTCCAGCCTCATTTGGTATTTCATCAACGGTTATGGGTCCACTAGCGTCGCCCAAAATCAATATGCGTTCAACCATATTTCTAAGCTGACGAATGTTGCCTGGCCACGACATAGTTTGTAATAACGTTGCGGCATCGTCACTTAAGTCGCGAAGCGTATGGCCCTGAGTTTCATGAAACTGCTGCAAGAAACTTCTCACTAGAATAGGAATATCTTCACGGCGATTTTCAAGCGGGGGTACTTCGATTGGGACCACGTTTAATCTATGGTATAATTCTTCGCGGAAGGTTCGCTCCGCTATCGCTTTGCTCAATTGTTGGCTAGTCGATGAGACCACCCTTAAATCTACTTTGATATTTTCCGTACCACCTGTTCTTGTGAATTGCTGATCCACAAGAACACGAAGAATTTTAGATTGTGTTGCCATCGGCATATCAGCCACTTCATCAAAATAAATCACCCCTCCATTCGCCCGTTCCAAAAGCCCAGCCGAAATAGCCTCAGATCCTTCGCGACCAAACAGGACGTCTTCCATCCGGTCCGGTTCAATAGCTGCACAATTCACCACTATAAATGGAGCAGATGCCCTATCAGACTGCGCGTGTATATATCTGGCCGCCATTTCTTTTCCAGATCCAGACCGACCTTTCAACATGACGCGGCCGTTTGACTTAGTAACTTTGTCAAGCTGTGTAAGCATATTTCGAAAATTACCTGAATCACCCAGCATTTGGCTGGGAGGTCCCTCTTTTAAGCGGAGCGTGTAATTTTCTCGTCTCAAGCGTGATGTCTCCATCGCCCTCTTAACAACAACAAGTAACTGCTCAATATTAAAAGGCTTTTCTATGAAGTCATAGGCACCTTGCTTAATTGCAGCGACAGCAATTTCAATATTGCCATGCCCCGATATAATGACAACTGGAACATGCGGGTAATCTGCTTTGACTTTTTTTAGGATATCAATTCCATCCATGTCACTGTCTTTAAGCCAAATGTCTAAAATAAGTAAATCTGGCGTTGTTTGACTTACTTCGCGCATGCAAGCATCCGAAGTGCCTACCCGACGCGCTGAGAAGCCTTCGTCTTCCAAAATATCCGCTATGAGTTCGCGTATATCGCGCTCATCATCTACGATCAGAATATTACTCATCTAATTTTGTTCCTTCATTCGTCTTTAAATTTGGATCGTCCAAAGTGAGCGGAAGATCGATAACCGCCTTGGCACCACAAAAATCTGCGTCCCCAAAGCGTACCGCATCGCTTAACCTCAGTATGCCACCATGTTCCTCAATTATTTTTTTGACGATTGCCAAACCCAATCCAGTTCCTTTTTTTCGCGTAGTCACATAGGGTTCAAATAATCGTGCTCTGTCTTCAGGAAGCCCTATTCCGTTATCCGAAATCGTGATCAGAGCTTTATCGCTTTGTTGTTCTAAACAAATACGAATTTCACCCTTTGGTTGTTCGCCCAGCTCTGTTTGGCGAGCTTCGATTGCCTCGCCTGCATTCTTAAGAAGGTTGATCAGTGACTGTGAAATCATTGTTGCGTCAATTTCAACCAAAACGTCATGGTCATGCAGATCCAGTTTAAAGTTAACCGTCGGTTGGCCAGCTTCCTGTAACAATACTGCTGCGCTGACCAGCGCGCCTAAGTCCTCAATTCTCTTTTGCGGCTCTGGCAAGCGCGCAAATCTTGAAAATTCATCAACTATTTTGCGTAAATCATCTGTTTGACGCACAATTACACCAGTCATTTTTTCAAGTTCTTCGCTATCATCAGGAAGCTTTGGTGCAAATTTTCTTTTAATGCGTTCTGCTGATAATTGAATGGGTGTGAGCGGGTTCTTTATTTCATGGGCAATCCGCCGTGCGACATCACCCCAAGCTGCCGAGCGCTGCGCCGAGACAAGATCCGTTACATCATCAAAAGCGATCACATACCCTTCCAGCAACTCTTCCTCATTCCGTCGCCGGCCAACCCTAACTAATAAATTTTCCAACCTGCCTGATCTCACCATTTTCAACTCTTCTTGCAGGCTTTCATTTTGAGTAGAGACCAGTTTTTCAAACAAGGGAAAAAATTCAGGAACCGCAACGGATAATTCAGTTTCCTCTTGAATTTTGTCCCACCCCAATAGCCTTTCCGCCGACTTGTTTGCAAAGGAGACTTTGCCCTGAGCGTCCAAACCAAGCACACCGGAAGCCACAGAACTCAAAACCGAGTCAAACATTCTTCGACGTTGCTCAATTTGTTCACTATTTTCGATCAACGTATCCCGCTGGATCTTAAGCTGGCTCGTCATTTGATTAAAATATCGCGAGAGCTGTGATATTTCGTCGTCGCCCTCTTCCTCAATAACGCGTGTGTCTAAAGCACCGTCTCCCACCTTTTGCGCTGCACCTGTCAGACGGCCGATAGGGCGAGACAGGCGCTCTGCAATAAAGAGGGCTGTGAAAACAGATGCCACAATAAGAAGGACAGCAAACAAAAGGTACAAAAGACCAAATTGGAAAAGCCATTTACCACGTTCGGACTCTAATTGTTGATAAAGTTTCGCCTCCTCCTGCGTCTCATCTAGCAAAGCAAATAAATTTCCATCAATCTCTCGCGAGATAAGTAGAAGGTGATCCTTGAAATCATTTAAATAGACCAGTGCCCGCAGCTCATTATTTTTCAAATCACGAATTATCACTAAATCTTTGTAAGCGGCATCAATCTGTTCCTGATTAGGGGATTCGAAATCAAATAAGTATGATCTGTTGCCCCTAAGAACTAAGTGGCCCTCGTAATCAATAATAAAAGCCTCCTGTAGACCACGTTGAATATTCTCTTGAGCCTCACTTAGTTTTTCTCGAAATGCTTGGGATTCAACTGGATAAATTTTACGATAAGATTTTAGCTCGCTTACCATGCTGCGAGCATCTTCTTTAATTGCTGAAATTTGATCTTCTTCATAGGCTTGCGCGGCAGAGAGAGAGCTTGAAATAACGCCCTGAACCCGTTCTGAAAACCATGCTTCTAACCCCATGTTGATCGATAGGAGTGCAAAAACAGCCACTGTCGCTGTTGGAAACAGTGACATGGCCGAAAACACAGCACTCAACCTTAAATGCAACCTAGAACCAGCAGATTTTTTTCGCCTCTGGGATATAATCCGCATGACCCTTTGCAGCACCAGCGCAATGAGCGTAAGCAAATATATAAGATCGCAAAGCAGTACTAACCTTAGCCAGTCAGACTCTCGTCCCTGACCAAAGGTTCCAAGCGTCAGATAGGTTGCAAAAGCCAAAAACGGGGCCAAAAAGATCAGCCCAAAATTCAGACCTGTAAAAATGCGTCTTTGCCGGCTCAATCGATTGGCACGGGACAGATTAACGTCCGATGATCGCATTCAGAGCTTCTCCGTTAAACTTTCCCGATCGCAAAAGTTACATTAGCGATCGAAAGCAATGTTGCATTGTTACATCAGTTTTCGTCGACGTGTGACCTTAATGTCAAGCTCATTGATCTTTTTGCGCAAAGTATTGCGATTTATTCCCAACAGATCCGCGCATTTTGCCTGATTTCCACCAGTTGCCTCCAAAGCAAGTTCAATCAGCGGTGTTTCGATCTCTCTCACGATACGACCATAAAGGCCAGGAGCTGGCAGTAAGTTACCATGGAGATCAAAATATCTTCGCAAATGGCGTTCTACATCAGACGCCAGCTTGTCCGTCGAACCCTTTTGCTGAACAATATCCATTGCCGGTTGATCTTTTAGAACTTGCTCCGCTTCACCTAGAGAAATACTTGCAGACCGAGCCGTCAAAGCGAGGAGCTTAATCACGTTCTCAAGCTGTCTGACATTACCTGGCCAGCTGTAACTGCGAAATATCTGTGTCACTTCAGGACTTAGACCACGCACAAGCCCTCCATCGCACTCTGATTTTGCAAGAAAAAACTCTGACAATAAAATAACATCATCTACTCGCTCGCGCAGGGCCGGCACCTGAATAGTTGCCCCGCTTAAACGATAATAAAGGTCCCGGCGTATCGTACCCTTTTCAACCGCCTGATTTGCATCCTCATTCATCGTTGCAATAAAATGCGGTGAATGATCCAGTTGGTTATCAATCATCCGTACAATCCTCCCTTGATATTCTTTGTTGATATCACTGACCTGCTCAAATAAAATTGTTCCCGCTTTCGCCCGCGCAAGGATTTTAGATGGCCCTTCGATCTCAATCAAATCAGCCTCTGATACTGTCACAAACGGCAAATTGCGACGGTCTGAAAAGTTATGCAACATTTGCGAAATCAGCGTTTTTCCCGTACCAGACTCTCCACAAACAAGGATCGGCAGATCCGCATTCATAAGACCCGCTACGAGGCGATATAATCCCTGCATTGCCGGTGTTTTACCCACCAGTGGCAATACATCTTGCTCACTCCCATCCAAATTATTTTTGGGTACCTGAAGCTGAATAGGTTTTTTCAATTTGAGCGCCTTGGCACATCTTTTCATCAAATCAGGTAGATCAAAAGGTTTTGATAAGTAATCAAATGCGCCTGCTTCATTGGCTTTAATCGCGGTCATAATAGTGTTTTGAGCCGAAATCACAATGACAGGAAGCTCTGGTCGATCCCGTGACATCTTTGGTAGCATTTCTAGCCCATTCCCATCAGGCATCATGACATCTGTTATAACGGCATCACCTTTACCCTCACTGACCCATCGCATTAACGTGGTTAGACTTGAAGTTGCATGCACGCGGCAGCCCGCGCGCGTCAGAGCTTGGGTTAGAACTGTTCTTATTGTCCTGTCGTCGTCCGCAACCAGTACTGTTCCATCCATTTTACTTTTCCTTAACTCTATTTTCTTGGAGAACCCTAGGAAGTGAAATCCGAAAAACAGTATTGCCGGGCTCAGACTCGACACAAACCCAACCGTTATGATCCAAAATTATTTTGCTTGCTAAGGCGAGGCCCAGGCCAGTGCCGTTGTCTTTACCAGAAATAAAAGGATCAAAAATGTCATTACGTATATTAGATGGTAACCCCGGACCATCATCACAAATTTCAATTTGGAGCGGTAGCGCCTGCCCTGAGCCGTCTGAGCGCCGAAGCTTGAAAGAATGCTCGTAAAAAGTTCGCAATCGGATTGTTCCACCTTTTACAGAGGCCGCCTCAGATGCATTTTTTAATAGGTTCAGAAAGACTTGAAGCAACTGGTCAGCGTCGCCGTAAACGGCTGGCAAAGAGGGATCATAATCCTCAAAAAATTGCATGTTAGCGCCAAAGCCAAGCTGCGCTGAGCGGCGTGCGCGATCTAGTGCGTCATGGAGATTTAGCTCCTGAAAATGAGGGGCGCGAAGGTTTCCAAACTGCTCTACCTGCTTTAAAAGTTTTACAATGCGCCGGGTTTCAGCGACGATTAGATCGGTTAGTTCGAGATCCTTTGGTGGTAAGCTCATCGACAGGAGTTGAGCAGCACCAGTGATTCCAGCCAAGGGGTTCTTGATTTCATGTGCTAACATTTCCGCCATGCCTATGGCTGATTTTGCGGCCGACTTGACGCTTTGTGTCTGCGTCAAACGTCCAGCAAGCTCGTGAGGTGCAATTAGCAAAATCATATAACCGTTATGGTCCGAGAGTGGGGCAAGCTTGAGATTGCATTGCACTGCCGAATTGACACCCACCTCCACTTGTACGTCATTGACGAATAGTTGGCCGGCATTTTTGCGCGTGTTGGTAAAGTTTTCTTGCAGGCTCTGTTCAATGATCAAACGATTCCAAAGATACACACCCTCAAGCGATCTCTTAGAAGCATTAAAAAAACCTTCAGCCGCAGGATTAATATCTTTAATGAGGTTATTTTCATCTAGAACGACGCAAGGGACCGGCAAAGAAGTCCATATGGCATCCAAAAATACGTCGGTCAATCTGCCAACTCACTTGAAAATGCCATTGTTAAGAGTTTGATGACCTCTCTGGTCGACTGTGAGGTCAAGACAAGTCGCCTAATATCTCGAGGCGTTGTTACTTCATCCATATACCATCCCAAATGCTTTCGAGCGACACGCATCCCAAGCTCGGGCCCGTAGAAATCAAGCATTGCTTCATAGTGCTCGCCCACCATCGCTTCAAAATCGCCACCCGTCGGCCTTGGTCTAGCATTGCAGTTAAACATTTTCTGTGCCACCTCAGCTAGGATCCAGGGACGCCCTTGTGCCCCACGACCGATCATCACACCGTCTGCGTTGGAATGATTAAGCGCTGTCTGCGCAGAGAATTCATCCGTGATGTCGCCATTCGCGATCACTGGAATTGAAACCGCCTCTTTAATATTTTTGATCGCTGCCCAATCTGCCCGCCCTTTATAAAACTGGCACCGGGTACGGCCATGAATAGTGACCATAACGATGCCAGCCCCTTCTGCCATCTTGGCCAGCTGAGCTGCATTGAGCGTATTTTCGTCCCACCCAAGACGCGTTTTCAAGCTCACCGGCACATCGACTGCCCCAACCACAGCCTCGATCAATGTCATGGCATGTGACAAGTCGCGCAATAAAGCAGACCCAGAATATCCATTAACAACCTTCTTAGCGGGACAGCCCATATTTATATCGATCATTTTTGCGCCATTGGTTTCGGCCATTCTCGCAGCTTCCGCCATCCAGTAGCTTTCCCGCCCAGCAATTTGAACAGCTGTGTTCTCAGCCCGAAATCCAAGTTCTGCTTTTTCCCGACTCCCAGTACGTCCAACCACCATATCATGCGATGCGATCATCTCGCTCACCACTAGTCCTGCTCCGAAGCTGGAGACAAGCGAGCGAAACGGTAAGTCGGTTATCCCCGCCAAAGGTGCCAGAAACACCGGAGGGGAGAGCGAAGGGTCAAAAGGCAGCACTGTCAAAAGATTCTCCATTATAGATGTAATAAAAATACTTACGCCCACTCACAAGAATTTTTTGCTAATTTTATGACCAATATCACGCAAATGCCTAATTTTTAATCGCAAATTATTGGATTGTCAGATTTCTAGCTAAAGCGTAATAAAAAGATATGCGAAACAGACATTCACAGTGACATGAAGATTGCAGCAGTCATCGTAGCCGCAGGACGCGGATTGAGGGCCGGCGGCGATATCCCCAAACAATGGCAACCTCTGGGGGACCAGAGGGTTATTGATCACACTCTTGCAAAGTTCATCAACCATCCCAGCATTGAGCGTGTGATTGTAGTGATTCATCCAGATGACATTGACCGCCTGACGACATCGGATATTGAAAAAGTCTCAGGCGGAGCGACCAGACAGACTTCTGTTTTAAACGGCCTGATGCATTTGATAGAGGATCCACCTGATCTGGTGCTGATCCACGACGTCGCCCGCGCGACAGTACCGCAACATGTCATAGACAATGTCATAGAGGCATTGCAAAATCATAAAGCTGCGGCACCTGCCCTTGCGGTTACAGATGCGCTGTGGAGTGGCATCGATGGGGTCGTTGCGGCGTCACGCCCACGCGAAGGATTATATCGCGCACAAACTCCACAGGGATTTAACTATAAATTAATCCTGCAAGCACATAAAAATGCATCCAAAGACGCATTAGATGACGTTCAAGTGGCCCTTGAGTCAAAGATCGAAATTGCCATCGTTGCAGGTTGTGAAACCAATATAAAAATAACGATGCCCGAAGATTTCAACCGGGCGCAGAAAATTATCGAGGAAAGAACATAATGGACATAAGATTGGGTCACGGATATGATGTGCATGCTTTGACTATGGGGAATAATGTTATTCTGTGCGGCGTTAATGTTCCCCATATAGCGGCTCTTAAGGGCCATTCTGATGCCGATGTCGCACTTCACGCCATAACTGACGCGATCTACGGAGCTCTCGCCGAGGGTGATATAGGTCGACATTTTCCACCGACAGATATGCAATGGAAAGGTGCGGTGAGCGATATATTCCTCAAACATGCCGTCGCACTCAGTAGTGACAAAGGGTTTGTCATTTCAAACATTGATTGTACCATAATTTGCGAAGAACCAAAAATCACACCCCATGCTGAAAAAATGGTCGCCTCAATCGCACAAATGACTGGGCTTGCCAAAGGCCGAATTAGCGTGAAAGCGACAACTAGCGAACAATTGGGATTTACGGGTAGAAAAGAAGGAATCGCCTCAATGGCAACTGCCTGTCTGATAAAATTATGAGCAAAATAATAGCTACATTCTTTGGCGTCGGACTTCTCAAACCCGCCCCTGGGACTTGGGGGTCGTTAGCCGCCTTGCCAATATTTTGGTTGATTTTCAATTTCCTTGGACTTTTAGGCATTTTTATATCGACAGTCGCTCTTTTCTATTTTGGATGGAAAGCGACAGAAGCCTATTCAGACATGAGCGATTCCCACGATGCCTCTGAAATTGTCATCGACGAAGTGCTCGGTCAATTCATTGCCCTTTGGCCGATTGCTACTGGGGCATGGATGATAGGTGCCCCCATTATTACGCTGTGGCCAGGATGGCTAAGCGCATTCCTCCTTTTCCGGCTGTTTGATATATGGAAACCAGGATTTATTAAAACTATCGATCAACACTCAACGGCAATGAGCGTCATGTTGGATGACCTATTTGCAGGTGTGTTTTCCGCCGTAGGAACATGCATGCTCGCAGGAGCATTCCATGCATTTTAATACATTAAAACAAGAAATTATTGACCTATTTAAAGGTAAATCGGTAATGATATGTTGCGCCGAGAGCTGTACAGGAGGCCTTGTCGCAAGGGCCCTCACGGACTTACCCGGATCCTCAGCCATTTTTGATCGCGGATTTGTCACCTACTCCAATAGTTCTAAAATCGATATGTTAGGCGTGGAAGAACAAACACTAATGTCTTTTGGTGCTGTCTCTGAAGAAGTGGCGCAAGAAATGGCAAAAGGTGCGCTTGATCGCTCTCAGGCCGCATTGTCCATCGCTTTAACGGGCATTGCCGGACCGGGTGGGTCAGATTTTAAACCAGAAGGTAGGGTTTGTTTTGGCCTTGCACTTAAGGATGGCACGTGTCCCACGCAAACAATAGAGTTTGGCGCTATTGGGCGCTCAAATGTACGTGAGGCATCCTGTAAGTTTGCTCTGGAAGTGATACTTTCTGAAGGTCGTAAACTTTAAAATATGCCTACATTTAAGCAAGACCTCATAATTTCGCCTATTTTTTAATCATATTCAATTTTCGCACAAATGTTATGCGCTGATTACTCGCTACCGCTGCAAAATTAAGCTTTTGACACTTAAAATCTTGTTTTTTGTTTGGAGGAATGATTATGGACGGAGCAGATACTGCTTGGATTATTGTGGCAACGGCGCTTGTACTGCTTATGACCTTACCAGGGTTAGCTCTGTTTTACGGAGGACTAGTACGGGCCCGTAACGTGCTAAGTGTCTTCATGCATTGCTACGCGATTGCCTGTTTGATGAGCGTTCTATGGCTGGCCTTTGGATATTCGATCGCTTTCGGCAGCGGTGGATCAGAGTTTTGGGGAGGTTTGGACAAAGCGTTCCTTAAAGGTGTAAACGCTGCCAGTCTTTCCGGGACACTACCTGAAGTTTTATTCTTCGCATTCCAAATGACATTTTCTATCATTACACCGGCGTTGATTGTTGGGGCTTATGTGGAACGCGTCAGCTTTTCCTTTGTCCTCGTCTTCTCGGGCCTTTGGATGCTTTTATGTTATGCGCCTGTTGTTCATTGGATTTGGGGTGGCGGATTTTTGGCAGACGGCGGTATCTTTGGAGACAATGGAGTTAAAGACTTTGCCGGCGGTATCGTAGTCCACCAAACGGCTGGAATAGCAGCATTGATTATTGCTTTCTTTCTTGGACCACGCAAAAACCGCAACACACCGCAACACAACCCCGGCTACGTTATGATTGGGGCAGCTTTGCTCTGGGTCGGTTGGTTTGGCTTTAATGGTGGCTCGCAACTCGCAGCAGACGGTGGCGCAGCGATGGCTATAACAGTCACACATATTTCCGCGGCAACGGCCTCTCTGACATGGGCACTTTGGGAAAAGGTAAAACACGGACGCGCTTCTTTAATAGGTTTGGTAACAGGAACGATCGCAGGTCTAGCGTCTGTTACGCCAGCCTCCGGCTTTGTCGGTCCAATCGAAGCTTTGATCATCGGAGCAGTTGCCGGGATTTTATGTCAGGAAGCAGTCACACTCGTTAGAAATAAACTAAACATTGACGATACGCTTGATGTATTCGCCGTACACGGCGTTGGTGGGATTTTTGGCACGTTGATGTTGGCGATACTTGGTCACGCATCATGGCAAGCCCAACTAGGTGGACTTTTAATTGTTGGTATATTTACAATCGTTGTGACCGTTGTTTTGGTAAAAGTTGTTGGTACGGTTACGGGCTTACGAGTCGACATCGAAACAGAGACCAACGGACTAGATCTGAGCGTACATGGCGAACGCGCCTACGATATGAACAGCTAATCAAACGAAAAACAAGGGCGCAGACATAAACTCTGCGCCTTTTTTTATCCGTAAAGTTCATTAGCACGTTTTTCAAAAGCGCGTACAACTCGTTGCATTGCTTCGTTAAAAACCACACCGATAATCTTTTGCAAAAGTATATTCTTGAATTCGAAATCGACGAAAAATGTCACTTCGCACCCTTCATCCATATTTTTGAATGACCAGTTGGACACCATATGTTTGAATGGGCCATCCAAGTAGGCCGTATCAATCCTTAGCTTCTCAGGCCACAAGATGACACGACTGCCAAACTTCTCGCGAAAAACTTTAAAGCTAATCACGAGATCTGCGCCAATAACTTCATGATCGCCCTCTTCCAGACGGCTCCGAATCCGCGCGGCAGAACACCACGGCAGAAACTCTGAATAATTTTCGATATCGGCTACAAGCGAATACATTTGCTCAGCGCTGTAAGGCAGATACTTAATTTCTGAATGAATAGGCATTTTTATTCTTTTTAAACGTGACAGTGGCAACTGAATAAGTAATCTGTGCAGGTAAAATCAAGAGGATAAAAAAGTGCAGCGTCCATATGTCATTGATGAACTTATAACAGCCAAAGCAATCGCCGCACGAATCGAAGAACTTTGTCGAGAAATACACTCTGAATTTCGCGGAACAGATAAGCTTATTGTAGTGGGATTATTGCGTGGGTCATTCATCTTCATTGCAGATCTGGTGCGCGAACTAGACTTACCAGTCGAAGTCGACTTTCTCGAAGCATCATCCTATGGAGATGGCATGGAAAGCTCAAAAGAAGTTCGTATTCTCAAAGACCTAAGAGGCGCAATCGAGGGCCGTGATGTTCTTGTGGTCGAAGATATTGTCGATACGGGTTTTACGCTTAGCCATGTCATAGGCCTTTTGCAATCGCGCGGTCCTGCAAGGATGAAATCCATTGCCCTCCTCGACAAACCCACTAGGCGCGAAATTGCTATTAAGGCAGATTGGACAGGATTCGAAATTCCAGATGAATTTGTCGTGGGTTACGGAATTGACTATGCCCAAAGAAATCGCAATTTGGGATTTATTGGATCCGTACGTTTTACCGATTAAAGCACTTGGAAATCATAAGCCCAAATATAAGATCGCGCCAAAGACGACACTTACTGCCAACCACTGCTGCCCGGTAAGGCGTTCTTTTAAAAATATCCATGCGAGGATAATTGTCACCATGCCAAATATAGAAGCCGCCACAGACGCATATTGTGGGTCAGGATAATGGCCAGCACTAGTTACAAGCGCAAAAGCCAACGTATCAAGCGATGCCAAAAGACCTAAAGATGGTAGGGTTGAAATATTTAAACGTTGAAATTTGTTAATTAAAATTCCAATTACAAGCAAGACAGTCAAGGCACTAGATCGTATAATTAAATTCAAAGTTAACGTGTTGCCCAAGGGGGCTGCCGCTTGGCCCACGGCAAAGCAAACTGAAAACGCCACGCATGCCACAACCGACCATAAGATGGCTCGAGACCTGCCTTGTTGCTGATCAGAATTATTTGCCATAGTGGCGACAAAACCCACACCCGCGATAACGGTCAAAACTGCAAGCATTTGGCCAAAGCTCACATGCGCGCCCTGCAAAACAGCCCAAATAACTGAAAGAATTGGGTATGCGCCAATAATCGGCGCAACTATCCTCACGGGGCCAAGTGCGAAGGCGTTGTAAAGCGCGACAGAAGCTATAGCAAAGGTCATCCCGGTGAGGCAAGGAAGCATCAGAGCACCCTCTTTTATGTCAAGAGACGCATCCGTGGCCCAAATCAGAGCAAGCAATATTATGATACTACCAAAAAATACGGTACAAATGGCGGTATAGATCTCAATTCTCTGTGTCACAAAGCGTACAATAATATCGTGAACGCCCCAGCACAGCGCCGCCATAAATCCAAGAAAGATGCTCATTCTTTAGGGATTTTTGAAATTGCTACTGATGTCAATCATTTAGTATTTGTCCCGCAGATGAGATTCTATTGTGAAGACGCGTCATAATTTCCTTTAACCCGATCTTTTTTTGGATCAAAATGCGGGAAGGGAACAATTGTTGCTGCCAACCTTTTTTGTTCACCATCAAGCTGACCCACCTCTAGTTCAGTTCCAATGGACGAATGCGCGAGGTCAATGCGCGCCAATGCGATTACTTGACCCAAGATCGGAGATTTCAACGCAGATGTTACAATGCCAATCTGGGGCTTGCCCAAATATACAGCATCACCCGGTATGGGCACCTCACCACCGCTCAGGACCAAGCCAACCAGCTTTTTTTGTGGATTTTCTTTTCGTCGTTCAAGCGCGTCCCGCCCAATGAAATCGTCAGCTTTACTTTTGAGTGGAACCGTAAACCCGATCCCTGCTTCCATCGGATCGGTTTGTTCGTCAAACTCAGATCCTGCAAAAATCAACCCGGCCTCAATCCGAAGCATGTCCAGTGCACCTAAGCCAAGCGGCACCAACTCATAGGGCTCCCCAGCCTGCCAGATAGCATCAAATACTTCTTCTGCATCTTTTGGATGACAAAATACTTCAAAGCCAAGCTCACCAGAATACCCCGTCCGACTGACGACAACAGACGGACCGTGGAATTCTCTGAGCCGGCCGATGGTCAATCTGAACCATGGCAACTCTTGGACCGAAGGTTGATTTGGTGGCGTCCAAATAATATCTTTTAGAATATCGCGCGAACACGGTCCCTGAACTGCAACATTGCAGTGGTGATCCGTTGAACTGCGCACCCAAGCATTCATCTTATGGGCATCGGCTTTTTGCCGCAACCAAAGGCCAGACTGATCATTGCCACCGATCCAGCGAAAATTCGTATAACCCAGCCGAAAAACCGTCCCATCATCAATCATTCCACCATGGTCGTAACACATTGCTGTGTAAACAATGCCCCCCACAGCAAGCTTTTTGATATCCCGAGTGACACAAAGTTGCATCAAGGCTTCTGCGTCAGGTCCCGTCACTTCGTATTTTCTCAGTGGAGAAAGATCCATAATCACAGCTTTTTCACGAGCTGCCCAATATTCGGCAATGCTACCATGATTGGTCATATCCTGCGCAAGCCAATACCCCGAATATTCGACAAAGTTTCGCGTATGACGCGCAAAGCAATTGTGAAAGCCGGTTTGCTTAGTTTCTTCCATATCAGCCCCCGGTGTTTTGCGCCAGCCTATCGAGCGCTTGAAATCTTCGGTTTTCTTATAGGTCCGAACTTGTATATCTGTCGGATTCCAGCCGTTGGCCGGATCAACATCACAGGGACATCCTGTTGATATACAGATCAAATCTGTCAAAGCCCGCATCATCACATAATCGCCTGGTCGCGAGTAAGGCTCATCCATCGTAATTGCATGTGCATCGTCTAGCATCGTGTTGAAAAAGAAATTTATGGCCGGCCAACCACGCCGTGGAGCAATATTATAAGCGGCCAGTTCCCTTGTAATGTTATCCGAACAATTGGGATGCCCAGGGTAGCCCAAATCCTCATAATAGCGCGCCGAACAAGCTAGACCAAATGTATCATGGCGCCCAACTGTATCTTGAATAATCTCGACGAGCGGTTCTTGATCGACACTGAAATACTTGGCATGCAGTCCCGGCTTAGGATAAAGAGAGCCGATCAGAGAGCGCGTTGTAGTCGGATCAATGTCGCGTTCTATACCTTGATCCAGTGCCCTTAGAGAAAACGCCTGAAAATCGCTACACTCACGGCCCTGAACATCCAGCACTTGAATATACTCTCCAGCCTTCACTTGGTAGGGCTTGGCCTCTCCGGGTTGAATATTGATATCAACCAGCGTATCGGCCATCGGAGGTGGCGCAAAAGATGCGCCCTTTAAAACGCGCCAAGTCTTGCGTTTGATAAACAGTACAACCTCTGTCGGGGCCCATTGCTCATGCGCCTCCATATCGCCTCCAGCAGCGCATACAATCAACAGACCGTCAGCATCGGCCATAAAACTCGCTATCTGGCCAGCCACTGAGCCTTCTGCAAAAACAAGTGAGCCATCAGCTCCAGCAAGATCAAATCCAGATTTAGCAAGCGCTGAGAGAACCTGACGACCAGAATGATGCTGAAGAAGTGAAACTTTTAGCCCGTTAGGATCGCGCCCCCCTTTTGCCCCAATCATAGATGCATCAGACGTCCCATCAGGGGCAAAAAACACAATCTCGATAGGTTGGAGACCCTCTACATCCTGCAGCGTTATCTCATCTCCAGCGAACACAGGCACGGCCCTGCTGCCGCCTCCGGGAACGGGATGGCGTTCCACACCTTCAGGTAAAACTGGTAGGCCCGGTTTGACCACACCCGAAAGCGTTTTGGGTTTTGGAAAAATCACTTGCTCATTCATGGTTTAAACCTCTCATCCTAAACCCAAAGCTTGCTTGCGGGTCTGCGCCCATTTCATAATGATTAGGTCAAACGTCAGGGCCATCATCGACACATTAAGCCCCAGCACAAAATTCTTACCCAGATTAGTCCCAGCTAATGTGCGCTGTAACTCCTGACCAAGGTCAATCGTGCCAATAAACGCAGCAATCATGGTCATAAAAAATGAAAACATTAGAGCTTGGTTAAATCCGACAGCCATCGTCGGTAGAGCCAAAGGAAATTGTACGTTCACAAGTTTTTGCATGCGCGTTGCGCCAGACATATCCGCACTTTCAGTCATTTCCGCCGGGACATTGCGCAGTCCTTCAATTGTGTAGCGGATCAAAGGGACCATCGCAAAAATCATAATGCCAAAAATAACTGCTATATCGGTAATCCCAAACAACATGATCGCTGGAATAAGATAAACAAAACTTGGAAAGGTCTGCGCCGAGTCCGACACCAAGAGTAAAAAGACATCGCGAAACATTTGGCCAGCATAGCGCCACATTATGTAAAAGCTCGCACCAAAGAGAATCCAAAAGACAGCTCTGTACATCAGGATGTTTGGCTCGTCCCCAAAAACACCCCAAGTCCATATAATGTAGCGTCCAATACCTGCCGATACTAACGACATAAATGCGATGAAAGAGCGCCGAAAAATCAAGCTTATTAGACCAATAATGAAAGTCATATTAATGCCTTTTAACAAATTGATCCGCTGGGCCGGTGGACCTGCACCCCAGACGGCCAGTGGAATACCGACACACATGGCAACGGCCGTCGAGGACAAAGCGTAATAAATCGTAATCACCGAGCGGTCCCACCAACCACTTAACGCCACCCAAGAAAAGAAGCCCATTGCAATAAGCGCCTGACGTGGTCCAGCAATACCCCAGGCAGCAGCGATGATAAAAATCATGAATGCAGGTGTCGGGATCGAGAGAAGGAAATTACGAAACGGGATCAAGACAAAATTATTCATATAAACGCGAATAGCCGTGGTGGTGGCTTTTAAGTAGTCATTGGTCAGAACTGTATATTTGATAAATGTATCCAACTCTTTACCCTGACTAAAATGCTGCTTGCGTCCGATTGTTGAAGCTAATTCCCAAAATTGTGCAATAATTGTAAATCCAACAAATGCAATTAGGGCCAATACCAAAAACTTATAGCGCACGAACAAATTTGTACCCTTTTCAAAGTGTTCAGGTTGTTTGGCAACCCAAGCTTTTGAAAGCCTATCAAGCGTAATTGCCAAGAGAACAATCGTTATTCCAATTTCAAAGCTTCGACCAATTTTAAAACTGCCCATCATTGCCAACATTTTAGCCCCAAGCCCTGGCATACCGATAAACGCGGTTAGCACCACCATCGCCAAACACAGCATGATCACTTGGTTCACTCCAACAAGTATTTCTGTTCTGGCGGATGGAATGTAAACATGTCTGAGCATCTGCCATCGCGTACATCCTGACATATAGCCAGCCTCAATGACTTCTGGACTTACCTTCTTAAGACCCAATGTCGTCATCAACACCATCGGTGGGATTGCATAGACTGTAGTTGCAACTGCACCAGCAGTCGGGCCAACTTTGAAAAAAATCACTGCCGGAAGTAAGTATGTAAAAAATGGCAGAGTTTGTAAAACGGAAAGGATCGGTTGCAACATCTGATCGATCCACTTTCGCCGCCAGGCAGCAATGCCAAGCAGCAAGCCAATCGTAAATGCAAGCGGAGCGGCAACCACAAGGACAGACATTGTCTCCATTGCAATTTTCCACTGGCCGATAAGAGCCGTCCAGATAAAGGTTCCACTTCCAAGAAATGCCAACCGCCAGCCACCCAAATGATAACCAATAATGCCAGCAATAGCGGCAATTGCAGTCCAAGGAATTGGGCCAACATTAGGCCAACGGCGCTTACCGAAAAGCAGGTTAGCTGTCACGTCCAAAACCCATTCTAAACCGACGGTCATAGTGCGCGTTAAGTAAAACAGACCAAGATCGTCTTTTATAAAATTGAAAATAGTATCCAGAATACTCTCAAATGGTGGTAATAAGAATTCAGGAAGTCTATGTAACCAGACTGGCAAATATCCAATCCATTGCAACAATGTCAAAGCAAGGGCGCCAAGAAGCAAGATTAGGATTTTAAGGCGGGTTTCAAACCTTATGCCCGCGCTGATTGGTGTATCCGCTTGAGATGTCATGAATTTGAGCCTAAAAGGACATCGAGAGCTGCCTGACGGCTCAGGGCACCGATTATGCGACCCTCATCACTCACGGGGATCATTTCGCGCGATTCTGAAATCAACTGCCGCGCAAGTTCTTGGATAGACGCGCGCGCTGACACAGGCGGTCCTTCTGCCGCTGCTGTTTCATCCACCAGAACGCCCGCGCGAACAACTCGAGCTTTATCGACGTCTTCTGTAAATTTTTGGACGTAGTCCGTAGCTGGGTTCAAAACGATTTTATCAGGCGTATCGCATTGCTCTACGGCACCATCTTTCATAATCGCAATCCGGTCAGCTAAACGAAGCGCTTCGTCAAAATCATGCGTAATAAACACAATCGTTTTATCCAATATCTCTTGAAGGCGCATAAATTCGTCCTGCATTTCGCGCCGGATAAGAGGATCAAGGGCTGAAAACGGCTCGTCTAGAAACCAAATATCAGGTTCGATGGCCAAAGATCGTGCGATCCCCACGCGTTGTTGTTGTCCGCCTGAAAGCTCACGTGGAAAATACTCTTCGCGCCCCTCAAGCCCCACAAGCTTGACCATTTCGATCGCGCGGGCACGACGTGAATGTTTTTCTTGTCCTCGCATCTCAAGCGGAAAAGCGACATTCTCTAGAACCGTTCGGTGCGGCAGCAGGCCAAAAGACTGAAACACCATGCCCATTTTTTCACGTCGAAGAGCGATGAGATCTTTTTCGGAAAGATCCATGATATTGTGGCCATCCACAATAATTTCTCCCCCAGTGATATCGTGCAGACGTGAAAAACAGCGTACAAGTGTCGATTTTCCCGATCCGGAAAGCCCCATGATAACCAGAATTTCACCGTGGAAAACTTCGATCGAAACGTCTCGAACGCCAGCGATGTAGCCATCTGCTTTGATTTCATCAAAACTTTTGCCAGACGCTGTTTTTGTAAGGTAAGTTTTAGGATCTCTACCAAATAGTTTCCAAACTTTTTTGCCAGAAATTGCGAGAGAATTTTTTGTCATATGAATTCACTTATTGATCACCCTTCCGGAAACCTCCGGAAGGGTTTTTAGGCAAATGAAGTTCAGTTCCCAGCCCAGGCTTAATTCACCCATGCCTTCCAAGTACTTTCGTTTGCTTCCAGCCAAGCCTCAGCTGCTTCTTCTGGTTCCATCTCATCAACATCAACAAACTTTGCCATTTCCGCGATTTGAGGGTTGGTAAATGAGATTTTAGTCAGCGTGTCATATGCTGCGGGCCATTTGTCCTTCATGCCATCCCACGCCGCTTTTTTGAGGTAGCCTGTCGCAGGGTTCCCGCAATCATGCGCCGCATCTGGATTTGGACCAACTGACGGATCACTATCGCATCCATCAACCCAGACTGGAAATTCTACGAATTCCCCCGGCCAGACCGCTTCGGCAAAGTTTGGCGTCCAGTTAAACACAACCACTGGCTTTTTTTCCGCCTCAGCTGCACCAATCTCAGCCCACAGAGCAGCGGCTGATCCTGCATTAACCACTTGGAAATTCATCCCCAAAGCGGCAACGCGCTCTTGACCGTGCTTAAGCCAGTCAACAGGTCCATCTAAATAGCGTCCTTTGCTACCAGTTTCTGCCGTCGCAAAAATAGCGGCACAGTCGTTTAATGCTTCCCAACTTGGCAGTCCAGGACATGCATCCTTGGTCCACATTGGATACCACCAGTCTTCCCGTGTCACTGCATCGTGATCCCCTGCATCATGCAGGCCACCGTTTTCCAAGGCAGTACGGAAAGACGCACCAAAGGCACCTTCCCAAACCTCAAGTTCCAAGGTGACATCCCCAAGACGAACTGATTCATAAACTGCTTGACTGTCGGTTGTTACAAATTCAACATTATTTCCCATGCCTTCAAAAATTTGGCCAACAACATGGCTCATCACAATCTGAGATGACCAGTTGTGGATTGGGATTGTTATAGGATCAGAACTGTCTGCGGAAAAAGCAGACGTTGCATAAGCCGCGCTTATAGCAGCGACACAAGTTATAGAACGTAATGTCATATGTTTTCCCCATTAGATGATTTAAATCACTCGAGCTAATGCCAAGCTTACGAAAACTATGTCAAAGTTGGCTTCCAATCTCAAAACGAGATTCTAATGCCTAAGGCTCTAGAAATTCGAGCCAAATAGGCTTAATGTTTTAATGGCTACCTAAAGTATCATTTTTCTACATCAGGAAGCCACGGAGTTGTTATTATGTTTAACAAGAATAACTCATTGCCACCATTGGACTATTTGCTTGCGTTTGACGCTGCCGCAGATCTTGGAAGCTTCTCAAAAGCGTCCAAAACACTCAATATCAGCGAATCTGCCATAAGCCGAAAAGTAAAGCTCTTAGAGCATCATTTTAAAAAATCTTTCTTTTGGCGAAGGGAAAGATCAATTGAATTAACCGCACAAGGGGAACAATTTTACAGGGATATTGCACCAGTATTAGAGGAACTCAGAACGATTTCGGATACTCTACAGACTGAAAGTCAAACCCGTTCAATCACCTTAGCTGCCACCAATTCAGTGGCCGGACTGTGGCTCATGCCACGACTTCCCCTATTTAACGACCTTCACAAAGAGTTAAAAATAACCCTCGTATCTTCGGATAATGATAACGAATGCCTTGGACAAGACGTCGATCTTACCATTCTGCGTGGCGATGGCCATTGGCCGGGATATCACGCGAATCTGCTCTTTGGCGAAACAATATTTCCAGTTTGCTCACCGCTATATTTTGAAAAGAACCCTAGTATTGCCGATGTTAAAGCCTTCGCAAATCACTCATTGATAGGAGTAGCCAGCAGACACACAGAATGGATGAACTGGTCAACCTGGCTGAGAAAAATGCTCAATAAGACAGCCCGGGTAGATCATGCAGTTCTGCTTAACACCTATCCTCTGTCAATTGAGGCTGCAGTTAGTGGATTGGGAATTGCGTTGGGCTGGGGTCATCTTCTTGATCACCTTATAGAGGAGGGAAAACTAGTGCGTCCTTTGGAACAAGTCTCAGTGAGAACCGAATTCGGCTATTACCTACTAAAAAAAGAACACGCGATCGGCATTAAAGAAAGAGATTGTGTCGAAAACTGGCTTCTTGAAATATCAGCAAACCGACGACGCTACGAAAACGATCAGACCAATACATTCAACAACCCAGTCACTACAAAATGATAGAGTTCAGTCGCTAAATATAATATTTTTGGAACGGTTATACTCTCCGTCGGGCCAAATATTTTTTGGGTAGGAATAGGTCGCACTTTCCATAATTGCGACAACATCTGGAAGCCGCGCTCTCAAATCCGGTTGGGTTTTCACGCGCAACTCATTATGTGCGACATCGACCATAGACCCCAAGTAGGCTGCTGTTACTAAATAGAAAAATTCAATGATCCTACAGCTATCGTCACAGGTTGGATCATCATATGCATATAGAGCTTTATCCTCTGCGTTTTGCCAGGCTTTGGTTAATGCACTCTGCCTTGACAATTCGTCACTAAAGACCTCGGGCAAAAATTGAGTCCAACCCGCTGTGACAATTAAGTGATGAATTTCTTCTTGTGACGCATCGCGCCCCTCATTGGGGGCAGTCTCATCCGCCGCGAGGTCCTGCCCTATTCTATCCTTCAAGCTTTCTTCGATCTAATGCATCTGACGCCAACTAAAGCCAGCCGGTGACATCAATACGACCGGGCGATTTTCTATCAATGCTTTGATAAGGCGCGGTTCGTCCACCCCCCCGTCTTGATCGTTATCTAACCATTGCGCAGTGACAGCTGCTGCATGGTTTATCTTGCGTTGGTCAACATTTTTGGTCGCACAAATTGTGACAGCATCAAAAATAACGGCTTTGGGCATTAGAAAATCAGTAGGGCATCCTCCAATTATGCTGGAATCTTTAGAAGTTTCTTGATTATTTTCGGCCCCAAAGGCCTGCAGCAGACCTAACGAAAGAACAAATAGGAAAACTTTCAGAGAGGCCGCCAATATATCTGTCAGCAGAAGTTTAATCATATATTCTCGTCCTCGGGCGCATCGCAGATATAATCAGGATGGTTCAAGAACCAATTTAAATCAAAATCTTCACATTACAGGATATGATTAGACCATAAGCTTTCCAACCCGTTCAGAAAAATCTGTTTGCTTGGCCAAGACCGACATATGCCATGCCAAAACCTGATTGGACGACAACACAGGAAGATTACATTCGGCTTCTATCTCTTCTATCACATTTAAAGTTTGTAAATTGGTACAAGACAGAAAAATTGCGTCAGCATGTGACCCTTTGACCAGAGCGAGTGCAGCAGCTTTGATCGATTGCTTTGCAATACGAGCAACTTTTGCTTCGGTTCCTTCATTAAATGAGCCAAACACAGCCGTCTCAAGACCGTTTCGAGCAAGAACCAACCTGAGGATTTGAGAGACGTCTGCAACATAAGGTGACAAAAATGCAATTTTGAACACGCCAAGCGCTCTACATGCGGCGATGAGAGCACTGACAGGCTCAGTTACATGTCTTACACAGCAGCCACGGCTTATGAGCTTGGCGACGTTGTCAGGACCAATCACCGAGGTTCCCGAAGTGCAGCCATACCCCACCACATCAAAATTCATCGGAGGTGGTAATAGCCCTGCCGCACCCGCGAGAGTCGTTTCCATCTGGGCCAGCGACTCTGTGCTTACGTCTGATCCGCTTGGCACTCGCGATGTGTAAATACCCACCTCTGCGCCTGGAAGAAGACGTCGCATGTCATGCTCAATCGTTTCATCAGACTGCAATGCAATCAAACCAAAGTTTGCCTTTGCGCCCACTGTCTTGCCTAATTCATAAGGGAAAGTCTGTTCCAGTTTAGATCTCCCAAAGTGAAGTTGGCGCTTTTGGCGATATCTGTTCAGGCGCACCGGTTCTGACAACAAAGTTATCTTAATGCACGATCAAACCGCCGCCAGGTATTGCGATACCCGGCTCGAGCGTAAGGACCATACCTTCTTTAAGCTCTGTTAAATCACCTTTCATAAATGAGGGCCATTCCGTAAGCTGCATGCCCAAACCATGCCCCAACCGACCCACGTCCCCAACCCCAGTGCCACCGGTTACTATTTGATCCATGGCGTCAAATATATCTCTTGCAGTGTTTCCAGGTCTAGCAACTTTCTTACCCGCTTCAACAGCCTCTAAAAGCTTATGATAGGCACCCTCAGCTCTTGGATCACATGAGCCGACGCAATAATTTCGATCAAAATCACAGAAATAGCCGTCATATACCAAACCGGTATCAAGCATTAGAATATCGCCTCGCTCCAAAGGATCATTGGTTGCTGGAGAAATAACGTCATCATATCCAAGCGGCCCTCGCCCTCCCGCAAGATAGGGGACCCAATCTGCACCCTCAGCAAGGCATAGACCTTGAAAATCACGAAATATTGCCTTCATCGGCGTTCCTGCTTCTGCAATCTCGCCAACACGCTCAAATGCCCTGCCTGCAATCTCGCATGCTGTTTTAATTTTTTCAATTTCCGCTTCGCTCTTCACCAAGCGCAAATTCCTGATGGTATCAAAATCATCTGCAAATTTTAGGTTTGGAATAAGAGACTTCAGACGATGAAAGTCCATTAACGGCATTCGCAAATGGGTTTCATGGCCAGAAGGCACGCCCAGTAGCGCGTTATCTCCTAAGACTTCGGTCAAAGTCTCAGCCAGAAGCGTGACCCCGTCATCGCTAAGATCGGGTGAAGACCAGGTACGGATATCACTGACCCAAGTTTTTGCCATCAAAGCCGCCCCAATTTAAGGAATAACAGCTATCGGTTTACCAGATTGCGGCACAATCAAGAACCAAGGTCGCGAGGGACTTTCCCAAAAGCGGGTTAAATATCCAGTGAAATAGCGAATTTCAGGTTCTGTGGTCAAAAAAAGCGCATCTAGATTGTTTTGGTCCATCAAAATCTGTGCCCGAGCAACGCGTAATTCAAATTCGTCTGTTGCAAAACCACGCATTATCTGTCCGTCTTTCGAATCCATATACTTTTCCTCATAGAGGATATACTGTCATATTAAACTAAATTAAAAGGAAAATTAGCTTGGCAACATATAGCTAAGCTAACCATTAATTTTTTTTTGATGCCATTTGTCAAAGCGAGTCTCGCAAACAAACTTTGAACCTAAATCAAACTATAGTTAATGTGACCTGCTGCGTTAATTGTAAGTAAAGTGGAAACAGTATTTACATCCTTTGGGATATCAATTTAAGAACTTACGAATGAACAATAATCCTTATAAATTATAGAGAAGTTAGTTTTTAAATTGAGGTCTTAAAGCTCACTTTGTTTATCTCTCTTCACGGTACGATTGCAGTTGCCTCCATTTTTGAACGCTTTGGCTCGTTTAATAGAAACAGCGAACGAAATCTAAGACTATAGGCCGCCAACATTGAAGCACTCAATAGAGGAAACACGATTGACGTTTCTAAAAGCTATGGCACGGTAGATGCCGCTGTGGACAAAGATACACTTTATGCCAATCATGATAAAGATAGTGTTGCGCCAGGCACTAAATAAGATCGGCACAATATTAAGCCGGAGAATCAAGATTACGATCATAAAGAAAAAGATGCTGTTAATGGCCACTCTGGAAGTACATAACACGCAACTTTCTGGAAATCTGATAGTTTGATAGACACTAATAAGGACGACTTCATCTCAGCAATTAATTTCTATGGAATCGGCGTACTTGTTATCTAAGACGAACATGGCCAAAACAACCGTTATGCAAACGTATGAAAGTTTGTCACTGACTGCGCAGGTGGGTTCTTTAAAGTGATCTTGGGCTCTTTACAACCGCCTCTCTAGTTGCCCTTCTCCCCCACTTGGCATATGAGAGCACAAGAGCAGAGAGGTGGATATGAGCGAGCCCGAAGTTA
>JAQWKM010000114.1 GCA_029247845.1 Paracoccaceae bacterium
GTGCGTTATCTGTGCAAGCAGTTTACGGAAATCGATGGTGAGCGCGTCCCACTCTTTGCTGGAGTCTTTGGGATATTTGGTCATGGTAATGTAACCTGTCTGGCAGAAGCTCTAGAAGCTGTCCAGGATACTCTACCAACCTGGCGTGGTCAGAATGAGCAATCCATGGCACTGGCAGCGGTTGGATATGCCAAAGCAAAGCGCCGGCGTCAGATTATGGTGGCGACCTCATCTGTTGGTCCGGGTGCGACTAATATGGTGACGGCCGCTGGCGTGGCACATTCGAACCGATTGCCACTTCTTCTTATATCGGGGGATACTTTTTCCAACCGTCGGCCCGATCCGGTGTTGCAACAGGTTGAGCATTTCAACAATCCAACCATGACGGTGAACGAAAGCTTCAAACCGGTTACGCGCTATTGGGATCGCATTACCCATCCCGAACAGATCATCTCATCCTTTCCTCAAGCCATTGCGGCGATGCTTGATCCTGCGGATTGCGGACCTGCTTTCATTGGGTTGTGTCAAGACACGCAAGAGATTGCCTTTGATTATCCAGATGCTTTTTTTACACCAACAGTTCATATGATCCCAAGGCCGCGCCCGGATCTGCAACAGCTCGCCAAAGCTATCGACGCGCTGAAGGCGGCGAAAAAACCGCTGATTATATCAGGTGGTGGTGTGCGTTATTCTTTTGCGGAAGAGCTGGTTGCTGATTTCGCAAAAGCGCGTGGTATGCCGATGTGTGAAACGATTGCGGGCAAAGGTGCCGTTATTCATGATCATCCGGCCTATGTAGGCGGCATAGGCGTGACTGGATCCTCTTCTGCCAATGCTATGGCTGAAGAAGCTGATGTTGTACTGGCTATCGGTACGCGTTTGCAGGATTTTACCACCGGGTCTTGGACAAGCTTTCAGCAAGATGCGCAGTTTATCTCAATCAACGCTGCGCGCTGGGATGCGGTAAAGCATCGTGCTATCCCAGTTGTTGGAGATGCGTTGGAAACGATGCGTGAATTTGACAGCGGCTTGGGAGATTGGCGTGCGCCTGCGTCTTGGATGGACAGGGGTAGAGAGGAAATGGCCAAATGGAATACATTGATAGACGAGCATCAGGCCCCAACCAACGCCGTAGTGCCCTCTTATGCGCAAGTTATCAAAGTGATCCAAGACAATGTGGATGATCGTGATTTGGTGATCACTGCTGCTGGTGGTCCTCCCGGAGAGGTTAACAAGTGTTGGCGTGTCAAATCCCCAAACACAGTCGACACAGAATTCGGCTTTTCCTGCATGGGCTATGAAATCCCTGCGGGTTGGGGCGCTGCGATGGCTGATGGGAGCCGCACTCCGATCGTGATTGTCGGTGATGGCACGTATATGATGATGAATTCTGATATTTATTCCACTGTTCTAAGCGGACATAAAATCATTGTCGTCGTTCCTGATAATGGTGGCTATGCGATTATCAACCGATTGCAAAACTACAAAGGTGGCGCTTCGTTTAACAACTTGATCAAAGACAGTCGTGTGAAAGAACCGTTCTCAGTAGATTTTGCCAAACACGCTGAAGCTATGGGCGCGCATGGTCGCCGCGTTGAGACATTAGGTGAATTGGACGAAGCGATGAAATGGGCCCAATCAAACGACAAAACGACCGTTTTGACCATCCCCTCTGATGCTTATCAATGGACCCCTGGTGATGCTTCTTGGGATGTTGGCGTTCCAGAAGTTTCAGAGCGTGATAGCGTAAATGATGCGCGCAAAGACCATGACGTGATCCGCGTCAAACAACGCATTGGAATCTAAGATTATGAAAGCACAGCTTGGTATTGCTCCAATCGCATGGTGGAATGATGATCTTGAAGAATTAAGTGATGATGTCTCGTTAGAAGAATGTCTGCGCCAGGTAAGTGAAGCGGGCTATACTGGTATGGAAACGGGGCGGCGCTTTCCGATGGACCCAGACGTGCTGGGCACCGTGATTGCTAAATATGGGATATCTGTTTGTGGCGGCTGGTTCTCCGGTGAACTGTTGACTGGTGATATCGAGCGAGAAAAGAACCGGGTAGGTGAGCAATTAGCGCTTTTTAAAGCGGTGAATGCCCCTTGTATTGTATATGGCGAAACCTCTGGAACAATTCAGGGGGATCAAAGTGCACCGCTAGCCACAAAACTTAAGCTGGATGAGGCGCAGATCAAAGACTATGGTCACAAGCTTACCGCTTTTGCCGAATGGTGCTTTGAGCAGGGCATGCCACTTAGCTATCATCATCACATGGCTGCCCCGATTGAAACTGAGGCTGAACTGGATTTGTTGATGGCGAACTCTGGGCAGGGCCTGCCATTGCTGTTTGATGTGGGCCATATGGCCTTTGCCGGTGGAGATGTTCTGAGAGTTATCGACAACCATCACAGTCGCATCAATCATGTCCACACCAAAGACGTGCGTATGGAAATAATCAACGGGTTGGATCGCAACAGGCATAGCTTTCTTCATGCCGTTATCAAAGGCGCCTTTACTGTTCCTGGAGACGGATCGCTTGATTTTGAAGCCATTGTCAAACGTCTCGCTGCATATGGATATGAAGGTTGGTTTGTTGTTGAGGCCGAACAGGATCCAGTGGGAAATCCACCACTCCAGATGGCCAAAAAAGGTCAAGTAGAATTACTGCGCGTTATGGAAAAGGCAGGGTATAAAATCATCTAAATATTGCAATTTTTGCCTACTAGAGGCTGTATTAAGAGCCAAAGTAGGCTTAAAATGATCCTAAAGCCGACCGCAAAATTGATTGGGAATTATATCTTTGACTAAGTTCTCTTAGGAGACTTGTGAAAATCCCCCTCGCGCCAGTTGTTTATAATTGGATAGCGCCTATCAAGCCAAAAGGCCCGTGGGCTAAGTCTTGTGCCTGGGGCAGATTGAAACCTTTTGTATTCGCTCAGGTACAAAAGCCTCTCAACTTGTTCTGCATCAGCTTTTTCATAACCAGCCGCTTCGCAATCATCAAGTGATCCGTCTTGGTCAACGAGAATTTGTAGAATGCCGTCTAGTATTGGATAATCGGGTAAGCTATCGATATCTTTTTGATCGGGCCGAAGTTCGGCGCTCGGCGGCTTGTCTATAATTGTCTCGGGTATGACAGTGCCTTCTGGCCCTTTCATCCACTCAAAATAATGCGTGTTTCTCCAATGGCAAATATCAAAGACTCGGGTTTTATAAAGATCCTTTATCGGGTTATAGCCACCTGCCATATCGCCATAAATTGTCGCGTAACCAACCGCCACTTCGGACTTATTGCCAGTTGTAAGAAGCATTTCACCAAATTTGTTTGATATAGCCATTAACAACAGGCCTCGCAGTCGGGATTGAATATTTTCCTCGGTCAGATTGGGTTTGAGCCCCTCAAAGAGCGGTGCAAGAGTATTGGTGATGGCCTCGCGCCCTTCAGCGATTGGAACATATTCGTATTTGCACCCAAGATTGCGCGCTAAGTCCTCAGCATCGGTTAGTGACCCGTCCGAAGTGTATTCCGATGGCAGCATCACAGCACGTACATTTTTAGCCCCAAGCGCATCTGCCGCTATAACGGCAACAATTGCACTGTCTATTCCGCCTGAAAGACCCAATAGAACTTTTTTGAACCCACTTTTTGCGCAATAGTCTTTTAGGCCCAGAACCATTGCATGATAATCCGCTTGATGCTGGTCCGGAGTACTGGCTTTTTCACCCTCCGTTACCAACCACCCTGCATAACCGCGTTTCAGAATAATCTGAACAGTGGCTTCTTCGAACATGGGCAATTGCACTGCAAGAGCCCCGCCTGGGTTTAAAACGAAACTACCCCCATCAAAAACTTGATCATCCTGCCCGCCAACCATATTGAGATAGATAAGTGGCAAAGCACTTTCGATCACGCGGGACACCATGTTATTTAGACGTTCATCGCGCTTACCGCGGTGGTAGGGCGATCCGTTGGGGATTAACAGGAATTCGGCGCCAGTTTCGACATGGGTTTCCACCACATCTTCGTGCCATGCATCTTCGCAAATTGGGCTTCCAATTCGGGTATCTCCCACGGAATAGGGACCGCCAATTTTGCCACTGTCAAAAATGCGTACTTCGTCAAAAACAGATTCGTTGGGCAAATGGTGTTTTTCCACGACTGAGCAAATTTTGCCAGACTGCAAAAGAAAATAAGCATTGAAAACAGACTTGCCCTCAGACCATGGTCCCCCGATTGCAACCATTGGACCATCTGCGCATAGATCTGCCAGTTCTTTGAGCGTGTCAATTGCGGCGTTTCGAAATGCCGGTTTCGAAATAAGGTCCTGCGCATTGTAGCCAGTGATAAACATCTCTGGAAAAGCCACCAGATCCGATCCGGTCTCCTTTGCACTCAGCCAAGCGGCGTAGGCTTTATCCGCATTTCCATTTAGATCCCCGACAGTGGGGTTCAGCTGTGCAAGTGTTATCTTGAATGTATCAGTCATGGCTGTTCCCGATATTCTTTCGCAAGATGTAGCAGATAAAATCACGAGGGAAAGACGCTATGTTGGGCGAATTACCGCATCAGAGCCTATTTTGTAATTAAACCAAACGGCCAAGATAACACTCGAGAGGCAATTTTTAAATATCTTCTACCTGCATAACACCTTCGAGGCTCTTGAGGGCACCCTTAATCTGAGGGTTCACGGGAAATTCTTCTCCCGCATCAACTGTCACTTCGCCGGGAATCTCATGATCCATAAAACAAAACTGGACGGGCCCTTTGGGCGATCCCTTTGATTGATCCTTTGACTGCATCAAAACTGAGGCAACGGACGAGATCGCTTGTGGGTTTTCCACAAACAAACGCAGCCCCGTCGGGCCAGCATTGGCAATCGTGGCGTCAATGGGGGCAACTGATCGGGCCAAGAGTTTAAGTTGATCTGCCTCTAAATTAGCTTCCACCGTGATAATAACTTTCGCACCAATTTCAATATGATCACGTGCTTTTTCTAATGTCTCTGAAAACAAAGTTACTTCATAGGCGCCGCTGACATCGCTGAGTTGGACAAACGCAAATCGGTTGCCTTTGGCGGATTTGCGTTCTTGTCTGCCTGCGACTACTCCGGCAAGTTTGGCTATGCTCGGCCCAGACTGTACCTTTTCCAAAAGCTCTTCCATCTTTAGTACGCCTTGGCGCTTTAAGGGACCCACATAGTCGTCAAGTGGATGACCAGAAAGATAAAAGCCAATGGCGCGAAATTCTTCCGAAAGGCGTTCACCGGGAAGCCAATCGGTCGCGCCAGACAGACGGGGCTCAGGCAAATCATCGCCTGCATCACCGAATAATGAGACCTGATTTGAGGTTTTCTGCTCGTGAATAGCGACCGAATAGTTGACTAAGGAATCAAGACTTTCAAAGACGCGCCTACGGTTTGGGTCAAGCTGGTCAAAAGCTCCTGATCTTGCCAGCATTTCCAAAGGTCTTTTACCGACACGTTTGAGATCAACCCGTCGTGCAAAATCAAACAACGTCACAAAACTTTTTTCTACTCCGTCAACGTGACGGGCATCTGTCACAAGCCGCATGGCTTCGGCTCCGACATTTTTTATAGCGCCCAAAGCATAGACTAAGACGCCTTCAACCACATCAAAAGTGGCTTCGGATCGGTTCACGCAAGGCAGCACATAGGACAGATTAAGCTGCTTTCGGACTTCTTCAAAATAGACGGCCAGTTTGTCTGTAAGATGCATGTCGCAATTCATAACACCGGCCATAAATTCAACGGGGTGATTAGCTTTAAGCCAAGCTGTTTGGTAGCTTACAACAGCATAGGCTGCAGCGTGGGATTTGTTAAACCCGTAGTTGGCAAATTTCTCCAACAGGTCGAAAACTTCGGATGCTTTTTTCTTATCAACGCCATTTTCTGCAGCCCCTTTTTCGAATTTTGGCCGTTCTGCATCCATAGCCTCTTTAATTTTTTTACCCATGGCGCGGCGTAATAGATCTGCACCGCCAAGTGTATAGTTCGCCATGACCTGAGCAATTTGCATCACTTGTTCCTGATAGACAATAATGCCTTGCGTTTCTTCTAATAGGTAATCGATCAACGGATGAATAGACTCGCGCTCTTTCAGGCCATTTTTGACCTCGCAGTAGGTTGGAATACTCTCCATCGGTCCTGGGCGATAAAGTGCAACAAGGGCGACGATATCCTCTATACAGGTTGGTTTCATCCGCTTGAGCGCATCCATCATGCCGCTGGATTCAACTTGAAAAACGGCAACTGTTTTGGCGGAGGCATAAAGCTTGTACGAGCGTTCATCATCTAAAGGAATCGCGGCAATATCATCTATGGCACCCGCAGGTGGATCATAAAGTTGAGTGTCATCGGCAGCTATGTGCAAATGCCGGTCAGATTTGAGGATGAGATCAACTGCGTTTTGTATAACAGTCAATGTTTTCAATCCGAGAAAGTCGAATTTAACCAACCCAGCTTGTTCAACCCACTTCATATTAAATTGGGTCGCTGGCATATCTGAGCGCGGATCTTGATAAAGTGGAACTAGTTCATCCAGAGGCCGATCCCCGATCACCACACCTGCGGCATGCGTAGAGGCATTTCGCAAGAGCCCCTCAACCTGTCGTCCGTAGTTCAGAAGCCTTTCAACGACTTCCTCATTTTTGACCTCTTCGCGTAACCGCGGTTCATCGGCCAGAGCTTTTTCAATGCTCACAGGCTTGACACCCTCAACGGGGATCATTTTTGATAATCGATCAACTTGCCCATAGGGCATTTGTAAAACACGTCCGACATCGCGCACGGCGGCCTTGGACAGCAACGCACCAAATGTAATGATCTGGCCGACCTTATCGCGCCCATATGTTTCTTGGACATATTGAATGACTTCTTCGCGTCGGTCCATGCAGAAATCGATATCAAAATCTGGCATGCTCACACGGTCTGGGTTCAAGAACCGCTCAAACAACAAAGAATAACGCAGTGGGTCAAGATCAGTAATGGTCAGGGCATAAGCAACCAAACTACCGGCGCCTGACCCTCGCCCTGGACCGACTGGGATAGCATTTGTTTTGGACCATTTTATAAAGTCTGCCACGATCAAAAAGTAACCGGGAAAGCCCATGCCTTCTATGATGCCAAGTTCAAACTCGAGCCGTTTTTCATACTCTTCGATATCCGCAGACAGTGGAATAACAGCTAGGCGATCTTTGAGACCCTGTCGAGATTGTCGACGTAGTTCTTCGACTTCATCGTCGGCAAACTTTGGCAGGATCGGATCCCGTAAATACGCTTTGAACGCGCACCGCTGGGCAATTACAATTGTATTTTCGATTGCCTCGGGCAAATCGGCAAACAGAGTGATCATTTCCTGTTGAGTTTTGAAATAGTGCTGCGGAGTTAGGCGTCTGCGTGGTTCTTGCTGATCTACATAAGCACCTTCTGCAATACAGATCAAAGCGTCATGGGCTTCGTACATGCTTGTATCTGTGAAATAGACGTCATTTGTTGCCACAAGCGGCAAGTCCATCTCATATGCCATTTTGACAAAGCCCGCTTCGGTCAGCTGTTCGGCATCTGGCAGAACATTCTCGGTAGGGTGGCGCTGTAATTCTACATAGAGACGGTTTGGAAATATTTCTGATAACCGTGTCATTAACGCTTTAGCTGCGGGGATTTGTGATGTCTGAAGCAATTTGCCAATCGGCCCGTTAGCACCACCGCTGAGGCATATGATATCTGCCGAGTAGGTACGAAGCTCATCCAAGGTGACTTGTGGCAACTGTCCGTTTGCATCAATATAAAGGCAGCTATTCAGCTTCATCAGGTTTTGGTAGCCGCGTTCACTTTGAGCGAGCAAAACGACCGGCGAGGCAGGACTAGTTTTCCCTGATGGATCTGGTTTTTTATATTGCAGGTCCATCTGGCAGCCGATTACAGGTTGTACCCCGGCACCACTGGCCCCAACTGAAAATTCCAGCGCGGCAAAAAGGTTGTTAGTATCGGTAACCGCAACCGCCGGCATGTCCATTTTGGCACATAAAGCCGGCAGGGATTTTACCTTTACGGCCCCTTCCAAAAGGGAATATTCGGAGTGCACGCGCAGGTGAATATATCTAAATTTTTCATTCATCTTTGACAGATACCCCAGCAACTGATTTTGGGGTAGCCTTTTTGAGTGTATCAAAATGGGATTTTTGGAAAATTAGTGCAAATTTTGTAGTCAAAAAGTTTTTTCTTGCATTTTTAGGGGTGAGAACGCTAGCTTAAGATAGGGATGGCCCGCATGTCTTCTACGCCGCATCGAGGGTATGCAAAAATGGGATTCTGGTAACGCGGTAGGTTTTTTTTCATGAACATACGGTTTCTTCTGAATGGAGAGACGATCACGTTCGAAAAAGCGCGGCCAGAAGAGACCCTTCTTGACCGGCTTCGCGAAGATCGTGGACTATGCGGAACTAAAGAGGGCTGTAACGAGGGTGATTGCGGGGCTTGCACCGTTATCGTTATTGATGAGAATTCGGTAAAGCCATTGAATGCCTGTATTCTTTTGCTTGGTCAGGTTGATGGCAAAGCTGTTCGAACCGTTGAGGGCGTAGGACTTGGTGGAAAAATGCATCCTGTGCAGGAATCCATAGTAGAAAATCATGGAAGCCAATGTGGATTTTGCACTCCAGGAATTGTTACATCGTTAGTGGCTGCACAAATAAATGATGAATCAAACCATGATGTCGCACTGGCTGGTAACCTTTGTCGTTGCACTGGGTATGCGTCAATAATCCGTGCGGCGCAGACCGCTAAGAAAGTCACCTCTCCCGAATGGTTAATCTCTGACCGAGATACACTAGCATCGCATGCTTTGCCGTCTTCCTTAGAGCAACCAAAATCAGCAGATGATGTTGCAGCTCTTTTGACCAAAGCGCCCCAGACAAGGCTTATTGCAGGAGCAACTGATATTGGTCTTTGGTTGACCAAAGGGTTTCGAGATATCAGCCCTTATGCATTTCTAAATCAGGTCAACGATCTTACAAACATCGAAGAAACTGACGTAGATTATAAAATTGGAGCAATGGTCAATATTGAAGATTTGCGGCGCTGGGCTGTTACAGTATTGCCATCTTATGCAGAGCTTCTGAGGCGTTATGCGTCCATTCAAATCCGCTATGCTGCAACTATTGGTGGTAATATTGCTAACGGATCACCGATTGGTGATAATCCCCCAGCACTGATCGCCGCAGATGCACGCATTCAGCTAAGATCAGGCGAGAACCGCCGCATCCTGCGGCTTGAAGCTTTTTTTATTGAGTATGGAAAACAGGACCTCAAAGAGGGTGAATTTCTCGAAACCATAATTGTTCCCAAAGGGCTTTCTAATCTCCGCTGCTACAAGATTTCAAAACGATTTGATCAGGATATTTCTGCAGTATGCGGCTGTTTTAACATCTTGGTCCACAGCGGTATGGTCGTTAGTGCAAGGATTGCATTTGGTGGAATGGCGGGTATTCCCAAGCGCGCAACTCATATCGAGGGCGCTCTTATTGGACAGAACTGGAGCTTAGCAACCATCAAGAGCTGTCAACAATTATGGGATAAGGACTTTGCGCCACTTAGCGATATGAGGGCATCTTCAGCCTATCGGCTTAAAAGTGCGCAAAACCTGCTTCAGAGATATTATCTGGAAAGCACTGGAGTAGCCTGCAGCGTTCTGGAAATCTCAGCATGAGTATCGGGACCTCACTTCCTCATGACGCAGCCACCTTGCATGTGACAGGACGAGCGCGCTATGTGGATGATCAGCCTTTGCCGGGGAATACTTTGCATCTTGCGTTTGGCTTATCTGAAATTGCGCGCGGTCGTATCCTCAAGATGGATCTTTCCAAAGTCTTAGATTCTGAAGGCGTTTTTGGAGTTTTGACAGCCAAAGATCTACCATACGAAAATGATACATCTCCGGCAGCAAAAGACGAACCGCTTTTGGCAGAAACTGATGTCTACTATATCGGCCAGCCAATTTTTATTGTTATGGCTAAATCCCATCTGGCAGCTCGAAAAGCGGCTCGAAAGGCTAAAATAGAGTATGGAACACTTGTACCCATCTTAACTATACAAGAAGCGCTTGATGCCGATAGCAGGTTCGAAGAAGGCCCGCGCATCTACAAAAAGGGCAATGCTTCAAGGGCAATCAGCAGATCAAAATGTAAGCTCTCTGGTTCGTTTATGATTGGAGGGCAAGAGCACTTTTATCTTGAGGGGCAAGCCGCTCTAGCCATTCCTTCCGAGGATGATGAAATAACGGTACACAGTTCAACCCAACACCCTTCGGAAATCCAGCATAAAGTGGCTGATGCTCTTGGATTTGGGATGCATCAAGTGCGCGTAGAAGTTCGTCGGATGGGCGGCGGATTTGGCGGTAAGGAAAGTCAGGCAAATGGCCTTGCGATTGCTTGTGCTGTTGCCGCCATTGCGACTGACCGACCGTGTAAAATGCGCTACGATAGGGATGATGATTTCATAATCACGGGAAAACGGCACGAATTTAAAATTGATTATGAGGTTGGATTTGACCAGACTGGCAAAATAAATGGTCTAAGTTTCTTTCATTACGTGCGCTGTGGATGGTCGCAGGATTTATCACTTCCAGTTGCGGACCGCGCGATGCTGCATGCAGATAATGCCTATAACCTTAGTCACTGCCGTATAGAAAGCCATAGGTTGAGGACAAACATGCAAAGCGCAACTGCTTTTCGTGGTTTTGGTGGTCCTCAGGGGATGCTTGGGATCGAACGCGTGATTGATCATATTGCTCATGATCTGGGGCTCGACTCGCTGCTTGTGCGCCAAAGAAATTATTACAAAGATGCTAAGGATATTAATCTAAAAGATAAGGACATGCAGACCACGCCTTATGGGATGAAAGTGAAAGACTTTGTTCTGAACGCGATGACAGATGAGATCGTTAAAACAAGTGACTATCACAATCGGCGCAAAGAAATTGAAGACTGGAATATAAATAGTTCGGTTCTAAAACGTGGCATTGCATTGACGCCGGTGAAATTTGGAATTTCATTCACTTTGACACATCTTAATCAGGCCGGTGCGTTGGTGCATTTGTATCAAGATGGAACTGTCCGCTTAAATCATGGTGGCACCGAAATGGGGCAGGGTCTCTTTCAAAAAGTTGCTCAAATCGCTGCAAAATCCTTTGGACTTGAGCTGTCTCTGATAAAAATTACCGCGACTGATACAGGCAAGGTTCCAAATACATCCGCGACTGCTGCAAGCTCAGGCACGGACCTCAATGGTATGGCAGTCAAACTTGCCTGTCATGAAATATGTGATCGAATATCCCAGTTTCTTGCTGAATACTATCAAGAAAAAACAGCAATCGTCCGGTTTTATGGAGGGTCAGTTCACATTGGAAAGCATGAGATTACATTCCAAAATGCAGTTCAGCTTTGTTATCAAAACCGCATAAGCCTTTCGGCCACGGGGTTTTACAAAACACCAGACATTTTCTGGGATCGGATAAAAGGGGATGGAAGGCCATTTTTCTATTTTGCGCAAGGCGTGTCGGTCAGTGAAGTCGTCATTGATACCCTAACGGGAGAAAACCGGCTTTTACGCACAGATCTTTTGCACGACGCTGGTGCTAGTCTCAACCCAGCCATAGATATAGGACAAGTTGAAGGAGGCTATGCTCAGGGTGTTGGTTGGTTGACGACGGAAGAACTCGTTTGGAGCGACGCAGGCAAATTGATGACTCATGCGCCGTCGACTTACAAAATCCCAGTCGCATCTGACCGGCCTGCTATTTTCAATGTATCCCTATGGAAAAACGAGAATGCCGAGGAGACAATCTACCGCTCGAAGGCAATTGGTGAGCCACCCTTTATGCTTGGTTTTTCGGCATTTTTTGCATTGAGTCATGCTGCAACTTTTTCTGGTGAAAATTATCCCGACCTGAGTACCCCAGCGACGCATGAGCGGCTTTTCTGGGCCTGTGAAAGAGTGGAACATGGCGATTGACCTCGATGAATTAGGCAAGCACGTCAAGGCCCATGGATTTGTTGCCAGGATCGTCATTGGCGAGATCAAAGGCTCGGTTCCGCGTGATGAAGGGACGTCGATGCTGGTCTGGAAAGATGGGCAGAGTGGAACTATTGGTGGTGGTGCGCTTGAGTTTCAGGCAGTTGATGCAGCTAGGCAAGTCTTGGACCAATCGCGTAGTTGGGCCTCGTCTCATCCTTTGGGCCCCCAACTTGGGCAATGCTGTGGTGGATTTGTGAAGCTGGTGACTGAAATTTATGCAGCTGATACACTGCCTCATGCTCAATCTGGCTTATTTGTACGACGGATTGGAGCACAAAACTCAGATAAAACGCCACTATCTGTCTCACGGATGATTGCGTTTGCAAGAAATCGGGGATTAGTTATCGAAGCTGGAATTATAGATGGCTGGATGGTGGAACCAGTTTTGCAACAGAGCAGTGATTTATGGATATGGGGAGCAGGTCATGTTGGCCGTGCCCTAATTGAGACTTTCCAAAATCTACCAGATGTGAACCTTACTTGGGTTGATACTGCTCAAGAGCGTTTTCCCACACATGTGCCCAAAGGTGTTGATAAGCTGATTTCCCCAACGCCCGCCAAACTAATGGAATATGCCCAGTCAACTGCCGAGCATTTGATATTAACTTATTCCCATGCCCTTGACCTTGAATTATGCCATGCGCTTCTTTTGCATCAGTTTAGTTGGGCAGGTTTGATAGGGTCAAAAACAAAATGGTCACGATTTCGCAGCCGATTAAAAGAATTGGGCCACCACGAAGCTCAGATAAACCGTCTCACGTGTCCAATTGGGCACCCAGAATTTGGTAAACATCCACACCAGATAGCTATTGGCGTTGCAACAGATTATCTGTCGCGTAACAAGGCCTTAGCGGGAAGTAGGAGAATACAAGATGAGCAACGTTTTGCTAAGCCTGACTGGGCTAACTAAAGCGTATCCCGGAGTCATTGCTAATAAAAATGTTTCGTTTAACATCAAGGCAGGTGAAGTGCACGCACTTCTTGGCGAGAACGGTGCTGGAAAATCCACGCTAGTAAAAATGATCTATGGGTTGGTCAAGCCGGATCGTGGGAAAATGATATTTTCCGGTGTATCGTTTGCCCCAAGTGAACCGCGCGTTGCAAGAGCGCAAGGTATCGGAATGGTGTTTCAGCATTTCTCGCTGTTTGACGCACTTAATGTGGCTGAAAATATATCGCTTGGGATGGAAAACCCTCCCCATCAGCGCGAGCTTTCACAAAAAATAATAACTATTTCGAACGATTATGGACTTCCGCTTGATCCTCTGAAGACTGTTGGAAACTTGTCTGCAGGCGAACGTCAGCGCGTTGAAATTGTCCGCTGTCTTTTACAAGAGCCAAAGCTGCTTATTATGGACGAACCGACATCAGTTTTGACCCCTCAAGAGGTGGAAATACTTTTTGAAACGCTGCGCAAGTTAAAGTCTGAAGGGACCTCAATACTTTATATCAGTCATAAACTGGAAGAGATCAGATCGCTTTGTGATACGGCCACGATTCTAAGGCGGGGTGAAAAGGT
>JAQWKM010000121.1 GCA_029247845.1 Paracoccaceae bacterium
AGTTTTATGGCGGTCACGGGGAATTGGGCAGAGGCAATGTTATCAATTTATCTATTCGGTATCGCGGCGATAATCTCATTTACTTTCGGAACTAGTGTTAGAATTTGGGAGGCACATAACGATCGTGTTTCAGCCTTTGTGCGGCCTATAAATGATACGATGCAAACTATGCCGCTTTTCGTCATCCTAATTCCTTTTGTCATGGTTTTTAAAATTGGCGAGTTCACTGGGCTTCTGGCGATCATTGCCTATGCGTTTGTACCGGCTATCAGGTACGCGGAGCATGGCTTGCGCAATCTTCCCGAGACTGTGATTGAGGTTGCCCATATGATGGGTGCAACGAAGTGGCAGTTGCTCTGGAGGGTGAAAATACCATTGGCACTGCCCGTAATGATGCTTGGCTTCAATCAGACGATTATGTACGCGATTGCAATGCTGGTTATTGCTGCTTTGGTCGGGACAAATGGGTTGGAACAAATCGTTTATATTGGTTTAAGCGATGGTAATTTTGGGATTGGCATCGTTGCTGGTCTAGGGATGGCAATTATTGCAATCATTGCAGACCGCATGACGCAAGCTTGGAGCCGCACACGGCGCGAACAATTAGGGCTAGATAACACTGTATGAGACATAGCTGTCAGTACTTATGCATATTGGAGTTAGAATATGACCGCCTCTGATAAACTTCCTTTAACCAGTGCTCATTGGGGTACTTATCGCGCACGGGTCGGCAATGGCCGCGTTCAAGAGCTATTAGCTTTTGAAGAGGATAAAGATCCCTCTCCAATAGGCCATGGTATTATTGATGTGCAGCATGGGCCGACACGCATCGATGCTCCAATGGTGCGCAAAAGCTGGCTGGGGGGTGGTCCTGGCCACCGCCCAGATTTGCGTGGCGTTGATCCGTTTGTGGAAGTCAGTTGGGAAACAGCGAATAAGCTCGTGGCTGAAGAGCTCTTGCGCGTGCGCTCAGTTCATGGAAACTCATCTATATTTGGCGGCTCTTATGGCTGGGCGAGTGCGGGCCGTTTCCACCATGCTCAAAGTCAATTACACCGGTTTCTAAACTGCATTGGGGGATATACAAAATCAAAATTCACTTATAGTTTTGCAGCGGCTGAAGCAGTGGTTCCACATATTCTTGGAAGTTATCGCGCCTACCTTGATACGTGTACAAGTTGGGGTTCGATCCGGGAAAATACAGAACTTTTTGTCTGCTTTGGTGGCGTTCCGTTAAAAAATGGACAGATATGCCAAGGCGGAACTGGGCATCATTATCAACGCGAAAACCTGATTGCCGCCGGCGAAGCAAATATAGATTTCGTAAATATTAGCCCCATTAAGTCCGATTTGCTTGATCAAGTAGGCGGCGCATGGCTGGCCGCGCGTCCGAATACGGATGTAGCGATTTTATTAGGGATTGCACATACTTTGCAAAGTGAAGGGTTGAGCGATCAGTCGTTCCTTGATCAATATACACAAGGGTTTGAAGAGTTCTGCGCCTACCTGATGGGTGAGACAGACGGCGTTACCAAATCCGCTGAATGGGCAGCACAGATAAGCGAAATACCTGCTCAGACCATTCACGAACTGGCGATCCAAATGGCTAAAAAACGCACTATGATCTCTGCCAGTTGGTCATTGACCCGACAGGATCATGGGGAACAGGCTTTTTGGGCAGCAATAACAGTAGCAGCCATGTTGGGTCAGATTGGTCTTCCAGGCGGGGGATTTGGGTTTGGATACAGTGCTGTAAACCACGTTGGTGGCCAGTTCACCATTTTGCCATTCTCGTCCTTTCCGCTGGGTCAAAATTCAGTCAGCGATTTCATTCCAGTCGCCCGTATCAGCGATCTCTTGCTGAAGCCTGGCGAGAGCTTTGACTTTGATGGCGAAGTGTATGAATACCCCGATATCCGCCTGATGTACTGGGCTGGTGGAAACCCCTTTCATCATCATCAAGATATCAACCGCATGATGCAGGCATGGCAGAAACCAGATACAATTATAGTGCATGAATGGTGTTGGAATTCTCTAGCTAAGCGGGCCGATATTGTGCTCCCATGTACGACGCCTCTGGAACGCCAAGATATAGCAATGACCCCGCGTGATCCATACCTCGTATCAATGTCAAAACTTACTGAGCCTTATGGTAAAAGTAAAAATGATTACCATATTTTTTCTGGCATAGCGCGATTGATGAACGCTGAAGTGGATTTTACCGAAAACCGCAGCGAGATAGACTGGCAGCGTAAGATATATAATGAAACACGCGATAAGACTGCCAAACTTGGGGTGGAAATTCCAGAATATGAACAGTTTTTAGAAGATGGCTGGTTTAAAGTAGATCCGCCCACAGAGCCAGTTGTGATGTTGTGCGATTTTCGTTCTGATCCGGTCAAAAATCCACTTTTGACACCCAGTGGAAAAATTGAAATATATTCACAAACCGTTGCTAGCTTTGATTATGATGATTGTCCCGGGCATCCCGTTTGGCTGGAGCCTTATGAATGGTTGGGAAGTGATAATAAGCGCTGGCCTTTGCATTTGATATCTAATCAGCCAAAGACCAAATTACATTCGCAAATTGACCACGGAAGCCATAGCAAAGCGTCCAAAGTGATGGGTCGCGAACCCGTCCATATTCATCCGGATGATGCCGCCCAACGGAGTTTAAACGATGGAGACATCATACGTATTTTTAATGATCGCGGGGCTTGCTTGGGCGGCGTTGTCATCGATACTGCCTTGCGTCCAGGCGTAATACAGATGAGTACTGGGGCATGGTATGACCCACTTGACCCAGCCGAACCAAATAGTCTTTGCAAGCACGGAAATGCAAATGTTTTGACGCGGGACAAAGGGACCTCGAAATTGGGGCAGGGACCTTCTGCGCATTCCTGTCTTGTAGAGATTGAGCTTTACACAGAAGATCTACCGCCAGTGACGGCGCATGAACCACCACACATTGAACGCTAAGATTTATCGCCAGATGATATATAATTTAGAAGGATGACTATATGAAAAATCTGCAAGAAGACTCTGATTTGTCAAATACTGTTGCAGTGAGTGCCCGACGCTTTGAAGAGTCTCCTTATATTGCGCGTACCGACAGCCCGGATATGGTCAGGGGTGTTTATGCGGGTCGTTACCTTGCTATTTACATGGGTGAAGATCCAGTGGAGAAATATTGGACGCTACGCCAAAAGGCAGTGATCTTTGATGTTCCGGAAAAACCGGTCGAAATATCTGGGACTGATGCTGTCCCGTTTTTAGAAAAGGTTTTGGCGCGCAAAGTGTCCACCATGCAGGAAGGTCGTGGTTACTACGCTATTGCCTGTACACCCAAGGGTGGCATTTTTATGGATGGTGTTGTTTTTAAGCTTTCTGAAAACCGGTTTTGGTACGTCCAGGCGGATGGGCCGTTTGAAACTTGGTTGCTTGCGCACAGTGGCGGTTTTGACATTACAATTTCCGATCCTGGCTCACGCGTATTACAAATTCAGGGCCCGGCCTCGATTGATATTTTGAAGGCGGCCTCCGGCGGTGGAATTGATGAAACCATGGCTTATTTTCGTTCTGGGTATTTCGATCTTGGAGGTCAGAACCTCTATGTGTCTCGTACCGGTTTTACCAATGAACTCGGCTTTGAAATTTATTCGGGTGGTGCCGCTACGGATCATATTGCCCTATGGGATCATTTGATGGCCTGTGGCGCGCCCTACGGGTTGGAATTTTCCTCTACCCGTTCTTTGACTATTCGTAGAATTGAGGGGGGTATTCTAGGCAATACAACCGATATGGATATTACTATGACGCCTTATGAGGCAGGTTTGGCACCCTTTATAAATATGGCAAAAGGTGATTTTATCGGCCGTGATGCTTTGGTCGATTGTGACAGGCGATCTGTGCTTTATGGTTTGACGTGTGAAACTCATACACCCGTGGCTGGAAGTGTGGTTTTAGATGACGGGCGAAAGGTGGGTTATATCACGACGGGTGTGCCATCTCCGACACTCGGGCTGGGCATTGGCTACGTGCGATTTAAGACTCCAGGTGATTGGAGTGGTAGGACAGTAACTCTGAGCCTTCCGAATGGAAGTGAGCAGGAAAGCCACATCGTAGATTTGCCATTTTTTGATCGTCAAAAGAAAATTGTGCGCGGGATTGATCGTAGTATTCCTGAGAGAACATCATAATTTATTGCATTTTTCTGGATATTATCCATCACGCAATAAAAAGAAAGATACCTGATGGCCAAAATGTTTGAGCTTACCGATGTTGAAATTCTAGAGGCCCAAGATTGGTCTTTTCCTGTTCCAATTTTTTATGGGCCCGGCCGATTAGCTGAGATTGGTCAGCAATGCTTGGTAATTGGAGTTGCCAAGCCCTTAATCGTGACAGATCGCGGGAGCGCGGATCTGCCGTTTATTGCAAAACTTCAGGATTACCTAATTCAGGCGGGCCTACCTTCGGAGTTGTTTTTTGATGTCTCACCGAACCCGCGAGATGATGAGATTGGGGCTGGCCGTGCAATGTTTCGCAATGGCGGCCATGATGCGATCATAGCCATTGGTGGGGGAAGTGCCATGGATGGGGGAAAGTCTATTTGCCTGACCGCAAATAATGATATCGATCTATGGGCGTTTGAATACCGCAAAGCTGTTCCTGAAATTGGTGCTGACCAAGCCTTTCCCATTCTGATAACAATTCCCACGACTGCTGGCACCGGAGCTGAGACCGAAAGTACAGCAATGGTGACCCATGTCGACAAGGGCATGAAATTCTGTATTTGGCATCCGGACCTTAAGCCGTCGCTTGCCCTTCTTGATCCTGAACTTACCGTTGGACTTCCATCCACTCTGACGGCGTGGACGGGTGCTGATGCGATGACCCATGCTATCGAGGCCTATCTTGTTCGCGGCTTTCACCCCCTTTGCGACGGAGCGGGTTTGGAGGGTCTTACTTTAGTGGCCAAATGGCTGCCGATCGCTGTGAAAGAGCCGGACAATATAATGGCGCGTGGCGCTATGCTGGTTGGGTCCTGCCTTGCGGGTATTGCGTTTTTAAAGGGCCTTGGCCTCGTACATGCGATCTCACATATGATTGGAGCGGAATATAATACGCAGCACGGACTGACAAATGCGATTGTGCTTCCTGTGGTTTTGCGGTTCAATCTGCTTGGCTTTGAGTACAAGGTGAAACGGATGGCACAAGCGATGGACTTATCTGATCATTCAGTAGATGCTTTTATTATCGAAGTTGAGCGTATTCTGGATGAAATCGATATTCCAAAGTCACTTGGGAGTATTGGCATTCCTGCGGATTGCTCGCAGAGAATTGCAGAAAAGGCCATTTTAGACAGTGCAGCTGATACAAACCCCCGCGTGTCCAATGTGGAAGAAATCCGCGTCCTAATTGAAACGTCTATAGCGCAAGCGCGATAATTTAGAGAGTGAGTCATCATGAAAAATTTGCAGAAATTTTATATTAATGGGTTGTGGGTTGCCCCTATATCGACAGCGACTTTACCAGTTCTAAATCCTGCGTTGAATGAACAGATTGGAACAGTTTCTATGGGCAATAGCGACGATGTGGACAAAGCAGTTGCTGCTGCAAAAGCTGCATTTGTAGACTATTCACAAACCAGTAAAGCTGACCGTCTTGCCCTACTTACGCGGCTAAAAGAGGAAACGGAAAAACGGTTTGAGGATATGGCTCAGGCCATGCGCATGGAAATGGGGGCTCCTATCACGATGGCCCGCGATGCCCAAGCCGATGCGGCTGTTGGTCACCTTCAGGGCTTTATAGAGTCTTTGGAAGAGCTTCACGAACGGATGGACCTGCCAAATGGGGACGTCATGTTGCGCGAAGCCATTGGCGTTTGTGGGCTTATTACGCCATGGAATTGGCCGATAAATCAAATTGCACTTAAAGTAATCCCCGCCCTGGCAACGGGCTGTACATGTGTTTTGAAACCGTCTGAACACACGCCTATTTCGGCCATGGTATATGCTGAGATTATTCATTCTGCAGGATATCCTGCTGGGGTCTTTAACCTTGTTAACGGCGATGGACCGACTGTTGGGTCATGTCTGTCACGTCATCGCGATATTCAGATGATGTCTTTTACTGGATCAACGCGCGCGGGCACAGCTGTGACCCATGACGCGGCTGAAACGGTCAAACGTGTCACGCTCGAACTTGGTGGAAAATCGCCAAACATTGTTTTTGCAGATTGTGATCTAAAGGCAATGGTCACAGCCTCGGTTCAGGAATGTATGTTTAACACTGGACAATCATGTGACGCGCCAACCCGGCTTTTGGTTGAGCGTTCTTGTTATGATGAAGCGCTAAAAATTGTAAAAACAGCAGCGGAGGCGGTTGAAGTTGGTGATCCTGAAAAAGAGGGAGATCACCTTGGACCTCTGTTTGATGAAATCCAGTTTGAAAGAGTACAAAACATGATTTCTGTGGGCATTAATGAGGGGGCTAACCTGCTCGTTGGTGGTTTGGGTAAACCGGAAGGCTATGAAAAAGGGTGGTTTGTAAAACCAACAATTTTTGCGGATGTCTCAAATGACCTGCGCATCGCGCAGGAAGAGATTTTTGGCCCTGTTCTCGTCGTCATTCCATTTGAAGATGAAGCAGATGCCATATGTATTGCCAACGACACGCCTTATGGGCTTGCGGCTTATCTGCAAACTGGAAATTCTGAGCGGGCCGAACGGGTTGCAAAGCAGCTGCGCGCCGGAGCAGTACATATTAATGGCGGTGCCGTAAATTACGGAACGCCCTTTGGTGGCTATCTGCAATCTGGCAATGGTCGTGAAGGTGGGTTGATGGGCCTTGAGGATTATCTCGAGACCAAAACTCTGCACGGAGTTTTCTAAGAACGTTTATTTTTGAAGTTCGTGTTTATTTGTCCGTATCAAAAGGTAACCCACCTGGCATGAAAATGGGTTAGCCTAAACTGTAAGAATACAATTAAGGTAGCCAACCATCATAGAGAGGGTGGGTTGTAGAAATTGGCAAGGTAACCCGCATGCTGCTACGAGCAGAGGCATAAATCGCAGTTATCAGCTCAAGTGATTGCTTTGCGTCTTCAAGCCTAACAGCGCTGCTGTCATCACCTTGCAACGCCTTTGCGACAGCTTCGAAGAATCCTGAAAACGATGGATGTGCAAACGTAATTGAGTTCACGCATGCATCCACTTTGGATTGATCGTATGGCGCGCGCGCGGTAAATGTCCATTGTCCATCGGCCGGTTTGTACGGTAGATTTTCACTTTCAACAGTCAAGCCTTCGAAGCAAAATTTCAGGCGGCTGGTATCCTTTGCGGCGCCTAGAGTGGTGGAACTAGTAACCAGAGCGCCACTTCTCATGCGCATCGACAGCGCAGCGCAATCTTCTACTTCAATAGCATTGACCCGTGTTGCTACATCGGCAAATACGGATTGAATTGGGCCAAAAATAAAAGTTAACAAATCATGAATATGGATTGCGTGGCCCAAAATAGCTCCGCCTTGTTCCCCAGCCCAAGTACCGCGCCAGTCTACACTGTAATATACGGAGTCCCGGCTCCAATGGGTTTCTAGGGTTGCGATAAGTGGCTTTCCAGTCAGTCCCGCATCGATCAGAGCCCGCATATGACTTGTCGCCAATCCGTAGCGGTATTGAAAAATAGGGAATAGCCGTTTCCCAGTTTCTAAAGCCACCTTGATGAGCCGATCAGCATTAGCAATAGAAGTTGTCAAAGGCTTCTCGCAAATAACATGCTTTCCACTGCGCAAGGCTTTTTCAACAGCCTGATAATGTAACATCGGTGGCAGGCAAATATCGATGATATCGATTTTTGGATCATTGAGAACCTTATCAAAATCGATCTCAACTTTGGCACCAGAACGTTCAGCAACCAAACGGGCACGGTCTGCGTTTAAATCACAAATGGTTTTTATACGGAAAAGATTTGGTAGCGCTGAGTAACCGTCGCTATGCTCGCCACCAATGCCTGCTCCAACAATGGCTACTTTATAGGGTGCAATCATCTCACTGCTTCCATTTTTTGTTTCCTTGTCACCAGTTTTATCGACCTAGAATGTACATTTTGTGCTCTTATCTCCCACATTTACATTATTTGACCAGTCATAAAGGTGATTTGTAAGTAAAATCTCAGTAAGAGGCTTGTAACAGAAAAAAACGAATGCATAATAAAGACTTACGTTAACGAAATGGCATGATGAGTCGCAGTTTTTTGAACATTGACAATTTCAAAGCCAATAAATTATCGAGTGAACTTGGCGTATAAGCTGAGATTATGATTAAAAACGTCTGCTAATATCACTCGGGCAGACATAGTTCTAATTGGGAGGGCATCTTTGATGTTAAATTTTAAGAGAATACTGGCTACGTCTTCTATGGTGGCCACGCTGGCTGCTACTTCGGCGCTCGCGGAAACTGAATTGCGTATGATGTGGTATAATGACGGCAATGAAAGCGAAGTCATCCAATCCATCATTGATCGTTTCGAGGCGAATAACCCAGATATTTCTGTTGTTATTGATGTTGTTCCATACAAATCTATCATGGAATCTTTACCGATTCAGTTGGCGGCTGGTGCTGGCCCTGATCTTGCCCGCGTCACAGATTTAGGTGGCCTTAGCAAATATTATATGGATCTGACGCCGCACATCTCAAATAGCGATTACTGGGAAGCAAGCTTTGGACCGTTCCTCGATTGGCTAGCGCCGGACTCAGATAGAATTTCTGGCTTCATGACGCAGCTGACAGTAACAGGACCGTATGTGAATAAAACCTTCTTTGAGCAAGCTGGCGTTGCTATGCCTGGAGATGGTGCAACTTGGGATGAATGGGCCGCAGCTGCCAATGATGTTGCTGGCAAATTGGATATCCCTATTCCTATGGCATGGGACCGCTCTGGCCACCGCGTTTCTGGCCCAGCTATCGCCATGGGTGCTAAAATGTTCAATGCCGAGGGTGAACCAGCCTTGGTTGATGATGGTTTAAAAGAAATGACACAGCGCCTTTATGACTGGCACCAAGATGGTACCATGACAAAAGAGCTATGGGGATCTGTTTCAGGTTCATCTTACCTTGGCGCCAATGAAGACTTCGCTAACGGCCAAGTTGTCATGTATATGTCTGGTTCTTGGCAAATTGGTCAATTCTCAGGGACAATTGGCGATGCCTTTGACTGGTGGGCTGTGCCAGCTCCATGTGGTGCTGCAGCTTGTACTGGTATGCCAGGTGGTGCTGCACTCGTTGCGATGAAGGATACAAAACACCCAGCAGAGGTGGGCAAGTTGATGGACTTTCTTGCGCAAGAGGAAAACTTAGCTGAATTCTACGGTAAAAACCTATTCATTCCTGGTCACCTTAAGCTGGCAACTGGTGGTGTCGACTTTGCGACCGACGACGTACGTGCCAAGCATGCTTTGAGCACCTTTGCGGGTGCCGTTCCAAAAATTGCACCTACAGCTTTCGATCTTCAAGGTTATCCAAATAACCGCATCATGTTTAATGCGCTTATCTCGCGTTTGAATGAGGCGATTGTGGGTGAACTTACCCTTGAGCAAGCTTACGTGCGCATGGAAGAAGATATTGCAAAACAGCTTGCGGCAAAGGCCCTTGAGTAAGTTTAATAGACTGAGGTTGGCCTTATGGGGCCAACCTCGACAAGAAAACGGACTTTAAGTAATGACCAGAAATTCAGATCAGCCTGCTGCTGTGAAAAATACAGTGGTGTCTATTGCCGGTTGGCCTGTACAGCGGGTATTCCGCTTGCTTGAATACCCGTTTTCAAAAATTCAAAAAGGGGTTGGTATCCAAGGGATGCCGTGGATTTTTCTCCTCCCTAATCTTCTATTTTTTGGAATTTTTGTTGTTATCCCTTTGTTTATAAACTTTGCCTTTTCCTTTACTGGGGGAACGGAACTATTCTTGAGCAATCGCGTTTATACAGGCACCGAACAATATCGATTTCTACTTGAGTGCGAGACGTTTGGTGACCCCATAACATGTCGGGAAGATCGATTTTGGAAAGGCCTGTACAACACTTTTGTTTTTGTATTTTTCCAAGTTTCATTTTTGGTCCTATTTTCACTGATAACTGCTCTTATATTAAATCGCGAAATCCGTGGCCGAGGATTTTTCCGTGCAGTTTTCTTCTTTCCTGTTCTGCTTTCTCCGGTGGTTGTCGCTCTGATTTGGAAATGGATTCTATTACGCGATGGTATTCTAAATGCTTTTTTAGTCTCAATTGGAATGGATAAAATCTTATTTTTTGTCAGTCCAGAATGGGCGATGTTCTGGGCGGTATTTGTCTCAATCTGGGCCCATATGGGGTTTTACACTCTGATTTTATTGGCCGGTCTTCAGGCTATTCAACCAGATCTTTATGAGGCGGCAGAGATGGATGGCACTTCAAAAGAGCGGGTTTTTTGGCGTATTACATTGCCGCTTTTGTGGCCCAACCTGCTTGTGGTCGTGGTCTTGGCTTTAATTAAGGGTGTGCAGGTTTTTGATGAGGTGTTTGTTCTGACCGGTGGTGGTCCCGGCACAGCCACACAGTTTATCGTGCAATATATCTATAATACTGGCTTCACTGAGCAGGTACAAGATTTTGGGCTTGCCTCTGCAGCCTCGATCGTACTGGGGGTTATCTTGTTTGTTTTGACGATGCTGCAACTGGCTGTTACGAGAGCACGTGACAATGGCTGACCCGGGCGCTGACACAAAAAACTTGGCTTCTGTTGTTTTTGCGCGGCGTGGGCGTAAAAAAATGCATTGGACCGATATTTTCAGCTATGTATATTTGGCGTTTGGAATTTTCTTGATGTTTGGGCCGGTACTTTGGCTAGGAATGTCATCCTTTAAAACCCGTGCCGGTCTGTTAGAGTTTCCGCCCACGTTTTTTCCTCTGGGTCAGATTGAGGTACAAGTTGAAGGCTACAAAAAGCCGCTTTTGCTGTTTGATGTCCAAATGGACGATGGCAGTACCAAGCAATTAGCACAAATTCGTCGGATTGGCATCGTGAGCCAAATGGTTGACCCCAAAAATCCAAGCGAAAAATTTAAAATTCCCATAGGTCAACGCACCAAGGTGCGAGAGTTTCGCATGGCATGGGAAAATTACCGAGACCCGTTGGAGCGTTTCAATTTTCTCGTATTTTTGAAGAATTCAGTGGTGGTCACTGTGGTGGCAACTTTGGTGACACTTTTAATTAACTCCATGGCAGCCTACGGTCTTAGTATATATGAGTTTCGGGGCCGCAATGCGATTATGCTCTTTGTAATTGGTACGTTGATGATCCCAATTACCGTGATCATGGTCCCTGTCTATTTGGTGATCACCAATCTGGGCATGGTAAATTCCCTGTGGGCCGTAATCCTACCGGGAGCAGCTACGCCGACAGGCGTGTTTTTGTTACGTCAATACATGTTGACCATACCCAAAGAACTGATTGAGGCTGCGCGCATGGATAATGCGTCTGAATGGACAATTTTTTCAAAAGTTGTTCTGCCGCTGGCAATGCCGGCGATTGCCGTTCTTGCGATCTTTTCGGTAATGTGGCGATGGAATGAATTTTTATGGCCACTTATCGTACTCAACAGGACTGAAGTGTACACACTGCAAGTGGGTCTGAATGCGTTTCAGGGCGAGTTAGACGTGCAATGGCATTATATTCTTGCAATGACTGTTGTCACGCTTATTCCCGTCGCTTTGGTCTTTGCCTTTTTACAAAAATTCATCACCACTGGAATAGCGAGTTCGGGAATGAAATGAAGAAACCGCTAATTTTTATGGATCCATTTCCGCGTAACCAGTCCATGGTATTTACTTCTGATTGCGCCGCCGCACTCGGTCAAATGGGTGATATTGTTGCACATTGGGGATCACGTGCACCTGATGAATTGGTGGAACAGCATTTGGCAGATATTGCTATCATCATTGGTCAGACTGCAATGCCAAAAGAGCGTTTAAACCGCGCCCCCAACTTACGCGCGATACTCAATGTGAAAGCCAATTGGGAACCAAATATAGACTATGAGGAGTGTAATGCGCGAGGCATCCATGTTCTTAGTGCCGCTCCTGCTATGGCCCCGGCAGTTGCAGAATATTGCATTGGTCAGGCGATTATGCTGCTTCGTGGATTGCATAAAGCAGATAAATTGTTTCGGTCTGGCGAGGAGTCTTACGGAATTGCTGGCAATCAGGATGCAAAAAGCCTTTATGACGCAGATGTTGCCCTAGTAGGATATGGAAATCTGGGACGGTCCTTGGCGCCATTGCTTCAGCCCTTTGGCGTGCGTTTGATGGTGCATGATCCATGGTTATCAGATGGATATCTACGCGCGGAGGGCGTGGAGCCAGTAACACTTGCGACAGCATTAAGTAATTCTGACGTTCTATTTCTGCTAGCAGGGGTAACTGCCGAAAACGAAGGGTTTTTGGATCGTTCACGATTGGGAACAATTCGACCAGATGCCAGCGTGATATTGGCCTCCAGAGCTGAAATCGTCGAATTTGATGATTTTCTAGAGCTTGCAGCGGATGGTAAGTTCCGAGCAGCCATCGATATTTTTCCACAAGAACCAGTGCCAGCAAGCAGTCCCTATCGTAGGGTTCCAAATGTGCTTTTTTCCTCTCATCTTGCCGGTGGATTGAATGCCTCATATGGCAGAATACGCGAGTCGATGTTGGATGATATAAGTCAAATTCTTAAGGGATTACCACCTTTGCGAATGCAAATGGCCAATCCAAAGCTAGCAGCGAAAATGCGAAGCCGATGAAACAGGATTTTCTTTGATGACCAAAATTCAGCTTAAAGACATCCGCAAATCTTATGGTGACGTAGAGGTTATTCACGGGATCAATCTGGATATAGCCTCAGGCGAATTTTGCGTATTTGTCGGTCCGTCGGGCTGCGGAAAATCAACACTTTTGCGCATCATTGCAGGGCTTGATGACGTAACCGAGGGCACGGTTGAGATAGATGGGGTGGTGGTGAATTCGGTAAGTGCGTCTGAACGTGGTCTGGCGATGGTGTTCCAATCATACGCACTCTATCCTCACATGAGCGTCTATAAAAATATGGCGTTTGGACTTGAAAATGCTAAAGTTCCCAAAGCTGAAATTGAGCGCCGCGTACGTGACGCGGCCGAGATGCTGCAGATGTCCGACTATCTACAGCGAAAACCGAAAGCCTTGTCAGGTGGACAGCGCCAGCGCGTTGCAATTGGGCGGGCTATAGTCCGTAATCCAAGAGCCTTTTTGTTTGATGAACCTCTGTCCAATCTTGATGCCGAATTGCGCGTAACGATGCGCAAAGAGCTCGCGGCACTACACGCCAAAATTGGCGATACTATGATCTATGTCACCCATGATCAGGTTGAGGCGATGACTCTAGCCGATAAAATTGTTGTATTACAAAATGGATCGATTGAACAAATTGGGGCGCCTCTGGACCTATACAATAACCCACAAAATGTTTTTGTAGCAGGGTTCATCGGGTCGCCTAAGATGAATTTAATTCGTGCAACTGTCATAGAGGGCGCTGATGGCTTGACCCTGACGGGTCCGAATTTGTCAGTATCCATTGGACAAGTTGAGGGTATTGTTGACGGTGATATTTGCACCTTGGGAATACGTCCTGAACATATAGAAATCGTCTTGGAGGGCACTGGTCATATCGCCACAGATGTGGCTTTTGCCGAACAATTGGGCGGGGAGGCATATCTTTATTGTGATGCTGCAGGACTTCCTCAGATAACCGTACATCAGCAGGGGCAATTACCAATTGTGAAATCTCAAAAAGTCGCTCTTAAGTTTGACACCGCGCGAATGCATTTGTTTGATGCAAATGGTCAAGTCATTTCTCAGAGACATACCTCATGAGCGGCAAAATTGGCATAGCGGTGGTTGGTGTTGGCATGGCTGCAAAACCGCATGCGCTGGCAATGAAAGATCTGGAAGATGTACTTGAGGTCAGGGGGGTCTATTCCCGCTCACAAGACGCGCGTTCTAAGTTTTGCCAGATGTATGATTTTCCCGAGTCAAGGGATCTGGACGCATTAGCACAGGATCCTAGAGTTGATGCGCTATTACTGATTACGCCACCAGACGCGCGATCTCAGATAGTCTCTTTGTTTGCCTCACACGGTAAACATATCCTGAGCGAAAAACCTTTAGAACGGACTGTGGAGAATGCCGAAGACATTGTAAAAATCTGCGAAACGGCGGGTGTATCGCTTGGTGTGGTTTTTCAACATCGGTTTCGCGCAGCGTCTGAAATTTTGCTCGATAAGCTTTCTCAGGGAAGCTTTGGCGCCATCCATGTGATCCGTGCCGAGGTTCCTTGGTGGCGTGATCAGGACTATTATGATGAAACTGGTCGTGGTTCTTATGATCGCGACGGTGGCGGTGTTCTGATCAGTCAGGCGATACATACGCTAGACTTGATGCTGCAAATGTCTGGTCCAGTGAAATCGGTACAAGCCATGTGCGCAAAAACGCCGTTCCATCAGATGGAAGCAGAGGATGTGGTGGCTGGTGCGTTCAAATTCGAAAATGGTGCAATTGGATCTCTCTTTGCAAGCACGGCATGTTTTCCAGGGGGCGCTGAAAGCTTAACTTTTGAGTGTGAAAAAGCTTCTTTAAACCTAAAGGCTGGGATTTTAAAAGTAGATTGGCGTAATGGTCAAAGCCAAAGTTTTGGTGAAAAGGCCCAGACTGGTGGTGGTGCTGACCCGATGGCATTTCCTTATGAATGGCACAAATCACTTATTGCAGACTTTGTCGATGCAATCAAAAAGGGTAGACAACCTCGTGTTACAGGCGTTCAAGCTCTCGCAGTCCAACGGTTAATCAGAGCGATCGAGATAAGTTCACGCGAAGGCAGACAGATCGTATTAAAAGAAGGGTAAGTTAATGAGAAACCTCACACTGGGCGTCGTTGGTGTCGATCACAGACACATCTTTGGACAATTGGGCAAGATGCTGGAGCTTGGATGCACATGCAAGGGGTGGTGGACTGAAGGTAATCCTGAGCCAGTTGCAGGCTTTTTGCAGCGCTTTCCAGACGTGCCGCGGGTTGCAGACCGAGATAGTCTCCTACAGGACCCGGAAATAGATATGATACTCATCGCTGATGTTCCCGCCCGTCGGGCTGCACGTGCGATTGAAGCAATGCAAGCAGGCAAAGATGTGATGACAGATAAGCCAGGTTGCACCACATTGGAACAGCTCGATAGTGTCAAAGCCTGCGCTGCTGAAAACGGGCGCATATGGTCCATAGACTTTTCTGAGCGGTTTGAAGTGCCTGCAGTGACCCGCGCCGCTGAATTGATTGCCGAGGGTCGTATTGGCAAAGTTGTGCAAACGGTTGGCCTTGGACCACACCGTCTTAATCGTCCCACGCGGCCGGACTGGTTTTTTAATGAGGCAGACTATGGAGGCATTCTCACTGATATAGCATCCCATCAGATTGATCAGTTTTTATTTTTTACCGAATCAAACGATGCAGAAATCGTCTCCTCGACTGTCGCAAATTTTGCAAATCCTTCTGATACTGGTTTGCAGGATTTTGGAGAGATCAACATACGATCTGACCAAGGCCTAGGTTATATTCGAGTTGATTGGTATACCCCTGACGGTCTCCCAACATGGGGAGATGGCCGCCTAACAATACTTGGAACTGAAGGCTATATCGAACTGCGTAAATATGTTGACGTGGCTGGCCGGGAAGGTACTGACCATGTGTTTGTTGTGAATGGGGATGCCTGCGAGTATATCGATGCCTCCAATTCCGCTCTACCTTATTTTGAACAGCTTATTGGCGATGTGATACACCGAACCGAGACGGCTATGCCGCAGGCACATTGTTTTAAAGTCATGGAGATTGCTCTAAAGGCGCAAGCGCAAGCCGTCCGGTTAGGTGCTCTAAGCAAAGCTTGAAATTGGTTATCCCATTTCACGAAGCATGAGTTTTACGAGTTACCTGATAAGTGCCTTGCTGTAGCATGGTTTTTATTTTGGCTGATCGTCTGTGAAATATGTTTGATAGGCTTCAGCCAATGCTGAGAAGCCTAACTTTTTAGTGTTTTTATCAGCGGCAATAACGCCTTTAAGATTCCAACCGCGCTGGTGTTGGGTCTGTCGCCTATCCGTTCGAAAGTCGTATAATATCCAAATTGATGTTCCAACAATATAGTCGGTTTGGGCCGCTAATTCGATTTGTCGTGTCAGGACTGTCGCTTGATATTCTTCGGTAAATAGCTGTGTTTCGGGACCGTGCAAACCGGCTAGAGCATCGGCACCAGTTTCGGAAATGATCACTGGCTTATCTGGCTTTGAACTTTTTAAAAGTTGCTCCAGCCCTTCAAACCCGGGTTCGTACCATCCAAAATACTGGTTTAACCCAATCACATCCAGATACGCGGTTAGCCTGTCTTCAATCTGGAACTTTTCACGGTTTATCAGGCAGGCAGCGGTAATGAGGCGTGAAGGATCCTTCTGTCGTGCTGTCTCTGCTAGGCGGCGCATAAACAACAAGCGCTCATCAGTATCGGCGTTTTCGTTGCCAATGCCCCATAGAATGACACTAGCGCGGTTGGCATCACGCCTGATCAATTCCAAGAGTTGATTTTTGGCATTTTCATAGGTAGCTTTCCGATCAAACTGGATCGCCCAATAAACTGGGATCTCTTCCCATAATAAAACACCCATCTCATCTGCGATCTCAGCGACACGTTCGTGGTGGGGGTAGTGCGAAAGACGTGCAATATTAGCACCAAGTTCGCGCAAATGCTTAAACCGACGCCGTATGTCTACTTCATCGGAGCATTTGCCTTGTTCTCTATCTTCTTCATGAACTCCAATCCCTCTTAACCAAAGCGGATTACCATTTAAATATAGGCTTGTTCCACGCCGTTCAATATGGCGAAAGCCCACTCGGTCAAAAACTATATCCTTATCAAAGCTGACTGATACGTCATAAAGCTTTGGGTCATGGGGCGACCACAATTTTGGTTTGGCCTTAATTGTTACGCTCGCGGTTCCGTCTCTAACTGCGATGTCCTCGCAATAAAGTCCTGCGATATCAATTTTGGCAACCCCACTTTGTGGCGCTGACAATGTCAGATCAACCCTAACCCCGTCTGTCGTAAGGTGGATAAGAAAATTGGTGATGTGTAGCTTTGGAATTTTTACCAATTCTACATCCCGATAAAGACCGCCATGATTAAACCAATCCGTGTGATGCATTGGCACTGCATCTGCGCGGCGAGAGTTATCGACCTCAATCATGATCAGATTTTCACCTTGCATGAGATGGTGCGTAATATCGGCAAAAAATGGTGTAGATCCTCCAATATGGAGGCCGCAAAAATGACCATTTAAGAAAATACGCGCGCGTTCGTTTGCCGCGCCCACCCGAAGAAATAGTTGCTCATCATCTTTAGGGGGCTCGGCCACAAATGTGCGAGAATACCATGCCGCTCCCTCAAAACGATGCCATTCGGCCTGCTGGGTTGTCCAGCAGCTTGGCACAGTTGCCATCTGCCACGCGCCGTCATCATAATCACGCGGTATAGTCCAATTCTCAATTGGTTGAGAATCATTTTCAAGCCACCTTTGTCGCAATCCTTCGCGCATTGGGTCGATAGTGAACCTCCAATCTCCGTTAAGCGATTGGACATCGCGGCCACCCATGAAAATCAGGCTTTCAGCAGTCAGCAAAGGCTCCATGAAAGGGGCCTCAAACTCTTCTTCGTGCAGGTGCCAATAAGGATCTAATCCATCTTCGAATTGAGACTTTTCTTTCATTTAATTTATACTCTTTTACCAAGGTCAAATCATTGCCGAGAAGATTTCAGTTTGAATATGCTCACTAGGGGAATAGGTCCTTGCCCTTTTATCGTTGGATCACTGCTAAAGGCATTTTGCGTGAATGCTAAGAGAGGGTGTAGTGTTATGATGCATTTATAAAGCACCTAACTCCCGAAAACGTCCGGCAAAAAATGTCAACGCATTGCCTTCCCGCATCTCCACATTCTCAACTTCTCCAACCATAATAATGTGATCTCCACCGGGGTAGATTGCACTTTTTTTGCATTCAAATCGGGCCAGACAGTTTTCGATCAGTGGAACACCGCGGATATTTTTTTTGGTCTCAGAATCTTCAAATGCGAAGGGTGATTTTACGAAATTATTACAGATGTTTTCCTGATTTGATGCAAGAATATGTATCGCAAAATACTCGGCTTTTTCAAAAAACTCAAAACGCCGTGATTCAATTGCAGGAGACCAAAGAACCAGAGGAGGATTAAGTGAAAGTGATGAAAAGCTATTTGCCGTTATCCCCACTGGACCTTGACCTGACGCGGCGGTGACGATTGTGATACCGGACATAAAGCGGCTGAAAGCATCCCTCAACATTCCATTATTATCTTGGTCTGGTTTGAACTGAGTTACCATGCCTCGCCCACAATCTGCCATCTAGGCGACCTCCTGACCCAGAGCAGTCTGATAAAGTTGAAACCAGCTTTGTCTATCTAATTCAACTTTCAGAGCATTGGAAATACGCGCGATCCGGTCAAGATTATTAGTCCCCAACACTGGTAGAATTTTTGCAGGGTGCGCCAATAAAAAGGCAACGGCCACTGCTGCACGGTCAACGCTGTGCTGCGTGGCAATATCATCCATGACTATCCCTAAGTTTGACATATTGGTCATCAAGCTTCCGCCACCCAAGGGCGACCATGCCATCATGGAATGGCCTTGTCTCTGGTGAAACGCCAGATCGCCGTTTGTGAATGGGGATATTTCAGCAAGGCTAATCTCAATCTGATTGGTGACTAGCTGATTTTTTGTTGCTGATTGAAGTAAGTCCCAATCCCATGGCTTAAAATTTGAAACACCAATTGCGCCAACTTTTCCAGTTGCAACCAATTCATCCAGTGCTGCACCAGTGACATGATGATCCATCAACGGATCGGGCCGATGGATGAGCAATAAATCAATATGTTCAATACCCATTTCTAAAAGTGACGCATTAACACACGCGTGAATATGATCCCGCGAAGTGTCATAGTGTTTTACAAGCGCACCAGCATGGCGACCTGCATCGACAACAATATTACACTTGCTAACGATTTCCATTTTTGAGCGCAACGCAGGATTGGCTTTGAGCGCCCCTCCCAGAACTGTTTCGGCCGTGTAGCCGCCGTAAATATCTGCCTGATCAAAAGTTGTGATACCCTGATCCAATGCAGTTTGAATTTTAGCTTCGACATGATTTGGTGACGTATTGGGATCATCGGCCAGACGCCACATTCCATAGATCAGCTGACTGAAATCAAGCGAGTCTGTGATTGAAATACGTTTCATTATTTACGTTCTCCTGCGCCGAGTGGCGTCATTGGTGTTTCGTTAGGTACACGTCCGTAGGCATGGGGAAGTGAGCATGTCTCAAGCTCTGGCAAGACGCTGCGACCAAAATGCTCCGCCTCTTCAATATGTGGATAACCAGAAAAAATAAAGGAGCGCATGCCGATTTTTTTGTAACTCTCTATTTTTGAAAGTACTTGATCTCTTGACCCCACAAGGGCCGCGCCACAGCCCGAACGCGCGCGCCCAACCCCTGTCCACAAACTTGGTTCGATATAACCAAATTTATCTGCAAGATCACGGTTCTTGGATTGATGTGACACGCCCAAAGATGTTGAATCCAGCGCACGATCTCTTATCATTCTGCCATATTCATCATCAAGTTTTGCGACAATATGCTCTGCATATTCTTTTGCTTCGACTTCTGTATCGCGCACAATCATATGGACGCGCAGGCCGTAATCTAATGTGCGACTATACTTTCTTGCAACCTCATTGACGGCTTTCATGCGACCTTCAATATCCTCGATCTTTTCAGGCCACATCAGATAGACGTCACAGTGTTGACCGCATAATTCGAGCGCATCGGGAGAATAGCCGCCAAAGTACAATAATGGTCCACCCGCTTGATAAGGCTTAGCCGGATCAGTGGTGAGGCTTCTAAAATTATAGATTTCACCTTCATAGTCAATTTTGTCTTGTGTCCATGCCTGTTTAAGAATTTCTACGACTTCCCGTGAACGGCGATAGCGAAATGCGCTGTCTTCCTTTTGTCCGGGAAAATCCGAGCTGATGATATTGACGGTCAACCGTCCTTCAAGCATGTGATCCAAAGTTGCTAGAGTGCGTGCCAACATGATGGGTTGCATCTCGCCACAACGCACCGCAGCGAGCATATTAATCTTGCTAGTAATCGGTGCACAACCGGCCACAAACGACAGCGTATCTTGCCCAACTTGATATGAAGATGGGCACAAAATATTACGAAAGCCTAGGTCTTCGGAAGTCTTTACGATTTTGGAACAATGCGCCCAGCTCGATCTTAAGTCGCCGTCTGGAATACCAAGAAATTGATAGTCATCCGAGCACAGAGCCGAGAACCAAGAGACTTCGGCGGCTTTAAGGTCTCTAGAGGTTATCGGCACGACGGTCATAATTTTCTCCAGAAGAATAACGCTTTACCTATTGCCTAACACTGTAAATGATGTAGATCAATGGTGTATCAATTCTTATCTGTCAAACTTTGGGAAACGATCTTTTGTCAATCGACTACAAGCAAAAAAGCGCGAGTGCGCTACCTCGATTTATCCAAATTAGTGAATTTCTGGTCCGTGAGATTGCGGCTGGTCGGTTAGTTGATGGAGAGCGTCTGGCGCCCGAGAGAGACATGGCCAAAAGCCTTAATGTTTCCGTTGGCACGCTCAGAAAATCGCTCAAAGAGTTAGAAAAAATGGGGCTTCTTGAAAGCATCCAGGGCTCTGGGAATTACGTCCGTCAGAACCAGATCGATGGAAGCGTATATGCAATGTTTCGTCTTGAATTAATCAATGGAGGAGGGCTTCCAAAGGCTGATGTTTTAGATGTTTCCCTACATGAAAAACCTCTAGATCTACCGAAATTTGGGGCTTCAAAAAGCGCTTCGCGGATAAGGCGGCTTCGTTATTTGAATGACACAATCATCGCTATTGAGGAAATTTGGCTTGATCAAAGTGTGGGCGTAATAGATTCGGTCGGAATTTCTGATTCGCTTTACCAGTACTATAGCAAGCATTTAGGTCTCTGGATCTCTCGGGCCGAGGACTATGTCGGCATAGGCAAAGTACCCGCTTGGGCGCCAGCAGCCTTTATCCTGTTACCGGGTACAATAACTGGCTTCATTGAAAGGTTTAGCTGGGGTTCCCAGGTGGCTCCAGTCGAATATTCGCGGACTTGGTTTGATACAAATCAGACACATTATGTACAAAGGCTTAAATAGAAAGGCCAATGAGTATGATAAATTATGGAATGATCGGTTGTGGGATGATGGGCCACGAGCATTTGCAGAATATAGCATTGCTTGAAGGCACCAATATATCAGTCATCTTTGAACCTGATTCAGGCATGGCAAGATCAGCTGTTGTGCTTGCACCTAACGCGATGTTAGTTCGTAGCTTGGATGAACTGTTAGAATTTTCCAATCTGGATTGTCTGGTCATTTGTAGCCCAAACTACTGTCACCTTGAACAAATGCAGCGTATTGCACAAAAAAATCCTCTTCCTTTGTTAGTTGAGAAGCCTCTTTTTACATCGTCTGATGATCAAATTGCGATTTTGGAATTTTCAAAGACCTATCCGGCACTGGTTTGGGTTGCGATGGAATATCGTTATATGCCCCCGATCGCGGCCTTTGTAGATAAAGTCGATAGTGTTACGGGCGGTGTTAAAATGCTCACAATCCGCGAGCATCGGTTTCCATTTCTCAAGAAAATTGGGAATTGGAATCGTTTTAACAATAAAACAGGTGGTACATTTGTTGAGAAATGCTGTCATTTCTTTGATCTTATGCGCTTGATTATAAAATCCGAGCCGGTGCGCATCATGGCAAGTGCAGGACAAGACGTTAATCACCTTGAGGAAAGATACGAAGGTCAGGTTCCGGATATCTTGGATAATGGTTATGTGCTTGTTGATTTTGAAAATGGTGCAAGAGCAATGCTAGAGCTTTGTATGTTTGCCGAAGGTTCCCAGTATCAGGAAGAAATCTCTGCTGTTGGTACAAGGGGAAAACTAGAAGCAAAAGTGCCTGGCCCTGGCCGGTTCTGGCCCAAGGAATTGTGTGCGCCTCCGGTTCCACTACTTCTAGAAAGCCCGCGCTTTCCAAAAAGACCAGTGACAAGTGAGGTGGCTGTTGATCCGACTATTTTGAACGCAGGTGATCACAATGGCGCGACATTCTACCAACACAAGCTATTCCTAGATATGGTCAAAGGGCAAAAAAGCGCTCCGGATGTCAGTTTAGGAGATGGGTATAAGGCTGTTATTATGGGGATGGCTGCTCAGGAAAGTGCTGCCACGGGTAGGACCGTAGAGTTTGATTAGTGATGGTCAGTGTTGAAATATAAATCAGTGCTTTTTCATGTGACAACTTGGGGCTATCGTTGTTTTGATTACAAGAATATGGACACATCATAATGATTGATCTTAACAAAACTGAAATTGTTGGGAACTTTGACTTTGACACTGCTGTCGACGCGATAAAGGACAGTTATATCGCCGCTTCGAACAAGGCTGTCACTTTGCCACCAGTGGGCCACATTGAGTTTCCCCAATCGAATGGCGATTGTCATATTAAAGCTGGCCACATTCATGGCCAGTCGGCTTTTGTCATCAAAATTGCAACTGGATTTTACGATAATCCAAAAAAGGGCCTTCCTTCTTCAAACGGAATGATGGTCGCCTTTAGCGCAAAGACTGGCGAACCTCTTGCTGTTTTGAAAGATGAAGGCTGGCTGACCGATATGCGGACCGGAATTGGAGGAGCGCTGGCAACACGTGCGCTTGCACGGCCAGATGCCCGGCGCGTCTTAATTCTTGGAGCAGGGCTGCAATGCTTATTTCAAGCAGAGTGTCTTGAAAAGCTTTCACCTGAACCTTTGGACTATGTTGTCTGGGGCCGGTCTGTGCAGAAGGCTGAGATTGCAGTGAAACGGTTAGCGGACATTGGCCTAAAGGCACGAAGCGTGGAAAATCTTCAAGATGCAGTTGCCAATGCCGAGATCATAATAACGACGACACCCTCAACCAAGCCACTTATTGTTTTAGATTGGGTGCGTCCGGGAACGCATATTACGGCCATTGGAGCTGATTGCCCGGGAAAGCAGGAGCTTGAGACGGATCTTGTTTTAAGCGCCGAACTGGCGGTGTGCGATTTAACTGGACAAAGTTTGGATCATGGTGAATTCCAACATGCGCACTCAAGTGGTAGATTATCTAATGTGGTCGAACTGGGTCAGGTCCTTAGCAAGGATCACTCTGGTCGACCATCCAAAGACGCAATTACAATCGCAGATCTGACAGGAATTGCGCCTCAGGATATTGCGATTACTGGCGCAGTGCTTGATGCGTTCACGGCAAGGTCTGAATAGTAAGATACATTTTTTGAGGCTTAGTCCTCTAGCATTGCTTCCAACCCGGCTTTATAATCGGGATATAAAAGTGTGACCCCCAATTCCAATTTTATTCGGGTATTGTCCACTTTTTTATTTTCGGCATAAAAACTTCTGGCCATTGGGCTGAGATCGGCGTCGTCAAAGTTTACAATTGGTGGAAGTGGTAGCCCAAGTAGCTCTGCGGCGTAACCGATCACATCTTGGGGAGGCGCAGGGTCGTTGTCACAGACGTTATAAACTTGTCTCGGATTAGGTGCATTCAGTGAGGCAAGCAAAACTTGTGCAATATCATCCACATGGATGCGGCTGAAAACCTGTCCTTTTTTGATAATCCGCTTCGCTGTTCCACTTCGTACCTTGGAAAAGGGGCCGCGGCCCGGCCCGTAAATGCCTGCTAGCCGAAAAATATGCATTGGAAGGTCTGATATAGATTGCCAGCCTTGCTCTGCACTTAGTCGGAGTTGACCGCGTTTTGTCTGTGGGTTTAGCGGTGTTTCTTCATCAACCCATTGACCGTTAAAATCTCCGTAAACCCCTGTTGTGGACAAATACCCCACCCAATCTAGGTTAGCGGCATATTTTTCAAACAACTTGTTATACCGCAGAAAAACGGGATCGCCTTCCTCATTAGGACCAACTGATATCAAAACTGCAGTTGCCTTAGAGAATGCCTCCTCGATCCCGCTATCTCCCCAAAGATAGGGTTCAATGCCCGTTTCGCCTAATTCGGGCAATTTATTTTTATCGCGAGTCGTGCCACTAATCTTCCAACCTACTGGCAGTAGTCTATTAGCCAGAGCTTGTGCCGAATAGCCATGACCAAAAGAAAGTAAGTGCTTATACATAGAGGTAATTGGCCATGTAATTGAAAGAGTTTCAACCCAGAGCCAACATTTCTCTTGAATTTTGATAAAAAGATTGTTCGACTTTATCTATGAGCGATAAAAAACCAAGCCTTGAGTTAGCCTATTCTCTTAAATCGGTACAAGATAACCGCGAGCTTTATGCGGCTTGGGCAGAGGATTATGACCAAGAATTTGCATCTGAAATGGATTATATTCTGCCCGGTCGCGTGGCCCAGATATTTCTGGATGTGGCTGGCAAAGGGCCTGTTCTTGATGTGGGAGCTGGTACAGGGTTAGTGGGTCATGCCCTTGCAAAACTGGGCTTACAGCCAATTGATGCGATGGATCTGTCACGCGCTATGCTGGATGTGGCGTCAAAAAAAGGGATTTACCGCAATCTTTTTGCTGCTGATATTACTAAGCCGATAGAGATGGTTGGGGAAACTTATCAGGGGATCATATCGTCAGGGACGTTTACGCGTGGGCATGTTGGGCCGGGGGGCATTGACTACTTGCTGCCACTTGCTCAAAAGGGAGCATATTTTGTTTTGGCGATTAATAAAATCCATTGGGCTGAAAAAGGTTTTTCTGAAAAATTTGAGGCTCTAGTGGGGAGCATTTCAAAGCCTGTGATGTGCGATATTGAGATATATGGCAAAAATTCAAAAGGGGGCCACAGCAGAGATATAGGGATCGTTGTGATTTTTCAAAAGCTATAGATCCTCTTTAACGTATCTTTGCGACTAAATTATATTGGCCATTGGCACCCTAATAAATACTATAGAAAAAATCAAACCTTTTGGATGGGATTGGAGGCTCAGCGAATCGATCATTAGTTCTTTGCTGGAATGGTAGCTTTTTCTCTTTGATTAAACTCTATTCGATATTGGTGCATAATTTGGGCTCGACATCTTACTCTCATCGTTAAAGAATACTGAACAATTTCCTAAGTATAACTAATGATAAGCGAAAAGGCTAATAAAACAGCAATCCAAAGCGCCATAGCGCCCGTTGGTCGGACGCTAGATATCCCTGCTTCGGGACCGTATACTTTATGCAGTAAATTCAAAATTTCCGCAAAACCTGTTTTGACAAGGTTCGCGGCATCGTCCCATACAGAAGTAAATCCCTTGTAAAGTATAGCAGTAACATTTGGCAGAAATTTGCGATAAATCCAATCTGTGTCCAGATTAATAGCGCGCACTTCAGGTGGATGAATTCCTGTCTTCATCAAGAATGCAAAGGCTAAGAGGGCAAAACACAGCAGTTGTAGCTGTCCCACGACATGACCCATTGTATATGGATGGAATTCGACCTCATAGGGCAAAAGCGCATAAAGTGGTTCCGGATATACTCCAATAAAGATGCATAAGAATGCAGTAAAACCCATTGCCAGTTGCATATTGATAGGTGCTTCTTTCGGGCGCAATCCGCTATCATGGCCAAAAAAAGTAAAATAGGGGATTTTAATGCCCGAATGGGACAGAACGCCTGCAGAGGCAAAAACGAGAATCGCCCAAATAATGGTGTAATGTTTTTCCGCTGAGGCATCGATAATCAGAGATTTGGTAACAAAACCCGAAAAGAGTGGGAAGGCGGAAATTGATGCGGCCCCGATCAAGCAGAAGATGGCTGTTCTGGGCATGGTCCGACATAAGCCTCCCAGTTCAGATGCTTTGCTCGTCCCCGTTCGGAAAAGAACTGCGCCAACACTCATAAAGAGCAGAGCTTTGTACAGAATATGGGCAAAGGCATGAGAGGCTGTTCCGTTCAATGCCATCTCGGTTCCAATACCGATGCCGACGACCATAAATCCTAATTGATTATTAAGGCTATAGGCCAAAACCCGTCGTAAGTCGTTTTCTATTTCGGCAAAGAAAATTGGGAAAAGTGTCATTATGGCACCGATATAAATGAGAATCTCAGTGCCAGCAAAGCCACGCGCCAAAGCATAAACCGCTAGTTTGGTTGTAAATGCCGAAAGGATCACTGTGCCCGTGACTGTCGCGGCAGGATAACTGTCTTGGAGCCAGTTGTGCAGGAAGGGAAAGGCACACTTCATACCGAACGACAAGAAGATTAGCCAAGTCCCAATCGAGCCAAGCGTCATTTGTTCAAATGCGATTGATCCTGTTTCGCGCCATATTAAAGCGGTCCCTGCCAGCAAGATGACGCCGGAGGTGATCTGGATTATTAGATAGCGCAGGCCCGTTTGATAAGAGGCCTCTGTGCCTCTTGCCCAAATGAGAAAAACCGATGCAATAGCCGTTCCTTCCCAGTAGAAAAATAGCGTGACAAGGTCTCCAGCAAAAACGGCCCCAAGTGCCGAACCTGCATAAAATAGTGCTGCAAGTTGCTGAACTGTGTCTCGAACATGCCAAGCATAGAGGTTGCCCAAAAACGCTGCAAGGCAAAAGATCAAAGCAAACACACGAGAAAGCTTATCGACCCGCATCATATCCAGGGTTTGACCAAAAAGTTCGATCTGAGCAAACACACCAACGGGTAAGTTATAGACCTGCCATCCAGCGAGGATCGGAATGAGAAGAGATATCGCAGACCGAATGCGCCCACTGGGCAGGAGAGCTACGATAATTGCGCCTGCAAAAAAGATAAAGGCCGTTGGAAGAATATCAAACATCGCCATGTTCCATCTTCTCCAGCTGCTCTGGCGGATAATCTTCATGATCTATCGCGCTATCACCATAATAGTCCTCGGGACGCTGGATAAAAAACCGTAGCGATTTTGCGGCCAATATAAGCGCGGTAAACATTACAAACCCATAAAACCCATAAAAGCCTTTGTATTCTTCTACGGCAAAGTGCCCGTGTTTATGATAGGCAAAATCCGCTAGGAATAAAAGAATGCAGATCGCGATAAGGACCCCTACAATCGTCTTGGAATTCTTGGGATTTATAAACCATACCAGTAGCCGACCCAGCGCGGGGTTGTCTTCTGATTTATCTGAGGGGATATGATCCATCAACTTCTCCTCACGGTACGCTGACAACTGGCATCAGGAATTCCTGAATATAGCCGGCGTAGAAAAATAAAATGATACAACCAAGTGCAGTCAGGGCGGGGGGCATCCAGACCAGCACTGGTCCTTCCGCAAATTCTGATTTAGCTGGCTCTTGATCTGTTGACAAGAAGAAGCCTCGGCCAATAAGTGGCATGAGATAGGCGACGTTCAGAAGTGAACTGACTAATAAAACGCCAATCATGATAAACTCATTGGCATCGGCGGCCCCTACGATCAAAAGCCACTTGCTCCAAGACCCGCCCAAGGGAGGTAGGCCGATGATTGATAAGGCCCCAATCAAAAACGCAATAAAGGTTATTGGCATTCGTCGGCCCAAACCGGTCATTTGGCTTATATTAGTTTTATGTGTGGCAACATATATTGAGCCAGCACACATAAAGAGGGTGATCTTGCCCATAGCATGTGTAACCACATGCATGGCTCCGCCCAAAGCCCCCATAGAGCTTGCCAATGCAATCCCCAAAGTGATGTAGGACAATTGGCTAATCGTCGAATACGCAAGCCGCGCTTTTAAGTTATCTTTCGTCATTGCGACAACCGAGGCGGCAACAATTGAGAAGGCTGCGAGCCACATGAGCCAGACAGAAGCACCGCTGCTGGCCAGAAAATCAATGCCAAAAATATAGATACCCACTTTGAGCATCGTAAAGACGCCCGCCTTGACAACTGCAACGGCGTGCAAAAGCGCGCTAACGGGGGTCGGCGCGACCATCGCTGCCGGCAGCCACCGATGAAACGGCATCAAGGCTGCCTTACCAATACCAAAGGCATAAAGTGCAAGCAGGATAGCGGCCATAGCATGTGAGACATGGCCCTCTAGAATACCGCCTTTTGTAAAGTCGAGCGTACCGGTAAGTGTGTAGGTCCAGATAACTGCAACCATTTGAAGGCAGATCGACGTACCCATCAATATGCCAAGATAGGTCCGCGCGCCTTTGATTGCGTCTGCTGTCCCTTTATGAGCTACCAGTGGATAGGTTGAGATTGTCAGTGCTTCATAAAATAAAAACAGCGTGAACATATTTGCCGCAAACGCTATTCCCATAACTGAGAAGATAGCAAAGCAGAAGCACGCAAAAAACCTTGCATGATCTTTCTCTTTATTGCCGCGCATATAGCCAATACCGTAAATATGCGTCACCATCCAGAGCCCTGAGCCCAGTATCGCAAAGAGCAGCCCAAGAGGTTCTACGTTAAACGCGATCGTCAATCCAGATAGGACCTCAATCAGGACAAATGTTTCGCTGACACCATTGCCTTCGTTGGACAAAATGCACAAGACGGTTAGAAATGTTCCCAAAGCCGCAGCAAAGGTCAGGCTATCTCGCAAGTCTGGTCGGTTGCGCAAAACCATATTGATAATAACACCCAAAGCTGGGAGCAGCATGCTTAGATAAATGGCTGTCGAAGTTTCCATTAAACCGACCATCTTAATGTAACCCGCTTGAGCCGGACAGCAGGCCCGATGCCGCAGCTTTTGAGGCGCTCAGAGTGATATCCGTCGCAAACCCAAAATAGATTGTCGAAAGTGCCATTAAGCATAGAGGAATGAGCATCGAAAGAGGAGCTTCTTTTGCTGTCACACCTTCTGTTGGCGCAGACAAATAGAGCGTTTCGATCATGCGCCACACATAGGCAACAGCAATGATTGAAGATAGGACAATCAAAAATGCAAAACCCCACCAGCCGTTTTCAAATGCCGCCTGAACAAGTACCCATTTGCTCACAAACCCGGCCGTTCCGGGAATGCCGACAAGAGACATACCACCAATCACCATGGCTGCGCTGGTCCAAGGCATGGTTTTGCCAAGGCCTTTGAGCTTTTCGTATGAGGTTGCTCCAACGGCAAAAACAAAGCAGCCCGCCCCCATGAAAAGAGCGGCTTTGGTAATGCCATGATTGAACAAATGAATAATTGTTGCGGTCAGCCCCGTGTGAGAAAAGAATCCAATCCCCAACAGCATATATCCAAGCTGAGCGACGCTGGAATGTGCCAACATCCGTTTGATGTCGCGCTGGTAAAAAGCTGAAATAGATGCGGCAAACATGGCAATTAATGCAAACGGAATGATGACGGCTTCGAGTATTTTGATATCTGCCAAAAACTCTGGTTGAAACACGGTGAACATAAATCTTAGCAGCACATAGATCGCCATTTTCGTCGCAGTTCCCGCAAGAAAGGCAGACACTGGCGAGGGGGCGTAAGTGTATGCATTTGGGAGCCATAGATGCAAAGGATAAATTGCTGCTTTCAGCCCGATTCCGACCACGATAAAGGCAAATGCGGCTCGAATTGTCCTACTGTCGCGTTGTTCGGAAATTCGCTCGGCAAGATCGGCCATATTAAGAGTGCCCGTCGCCATATAAAGAAAGCCAATACCGATCACAAAAAATGTTGCGCCGATCGTCCCCATGATCAAGTAGTTATAAGAAGCTGTGAGGGCACGTTTATCCCGATATGAACCTTGCGCAATAAGAACGTATGTCGACAGTGAGGAAATTTCAAGAAATACAAAAACATTGAACGCATCGCCAGTGATCACAACGCCCAAGAGCCCTGTGAGGCACAAAAGATACAGAGCGTAAAAGAGGGTGTGGTTCTTCTCAGGCACTTCTGCCTTCAAGCTGCCACGCGCATATGCAAGAACGACGCTGCTTATGGCTGATATCAGAAGTAGGACAAATGCATTGGCTGCATCCACTCTGTATTCAATGCCAAGGGGGGGTGCCCACCCGCCCATGTGATAAGAAATCTCGCTGCCGCCGATAACACGTTGCAGCAATAAAACTGAAATGACCAAGGATGCGAGGCTTGCTAGGAAAGCAATCGGCCACGCGAGCGAACGCACTCCGATGAATACCATCAAAGGAGCTGCGACAAACGGAATGAGCACCTGCAAGGCCGGTAGCTGATCAGACAGAGTCAAAGCAATGTGATGAACCGGTTCAGAGCTTGTTGCAGAAGCCATTAACTGTTGCCTCCTGATATCAGTTGATCACCATTGAGTTCAGCAAGAGAAATCTTAGTCTCTTGCTCGGCTATCTCGTGCTCTTCGATGGTATGATACTCTTCGCGGATCCTAATGATTAAGGCCAATCCAAGCGACGTCGTTGCAATGCCGACAACAATTGCTGTCAGAATCAGAACATGCGGTAGCGGATTTGAGTAGATCATTTCTGGATCAATTTTCATATCCATCGGAAAAATAGGCGCAGTACCGCCCTCAACTTTGCCAGTTGAAATATACAGCATGAACACAGATGTCTGAAATATATTCAGTCCAACAATTTTCTTCACCAGATTACCCTTTGCGATAACCACATAAAGCCCTGTCATCATTAATAAAATAAAGAACCAGTAGTTCAAATGTCCAAGAATAAACTCAACTGTCATTTCTTCAAACATCACCAATCCTCGTCACTTAGGCTTGGGGCGCGTGCGGCAAATGCATAATAAACGGCAACCATTACGCCGGTTACGGTTACGCCGACGCCAAGTTCGACGATCAGTATGCCAAGATGTTGGCCGTGAACGGGATGGTGCGGATCAATGGCTGCATAATCAAGGTAGCCATATCCGTAAAACAAGCTGTAAATGCCTGTTCCAGCATAAATCAAAACGCCCAGAGCCACCACTTTATGGACCAACCAAGGAGGAAACACTGCTTTTACTTTTTCAAGAGTGAAGACTATTCCGTAAATGATAAACCCAACGGCCATTATAACGCCGGCCTGAAAGCCACCGCCTGGAGAATAGTCGCCGTGAAATTGCACATAGAGGGCAAACAAGAATATCGTTCCCACCAGAAGCTTAGTGATCACGCGCAGGATAAGGTGATGTCTCATGTAGAGCCCCCTTCTTGATCCGGATCGTCTTCGTCTTCCTTGCGACGTCGACCAAGACCGCTCATGAGCATCAGCACTCCGATCCCAGCGGTAAAGACAACGGCCGTTTCACCTAAAGTGTCAAAACCCCGGTAGCTGGCCAAAATAGCGGTAACGGCATTTGGCACATCAATCTCTTTTGGAATACGCTCAAAATACTCTGGACCCACATGAGTTTGCGCCGGTGCGTCTGGTGAGCCAAAATTGGGCATATCCAAAGTTCCATAGACCATTGCAGCACCCGCCACGACGACAGTCAACAGGGGAACTATCTGGGTTTTTTTCTCACTGCGCTCAGATCTTGAGGTTAGGGCCAAAGTTCCTAGCATTAAAACCGTTGATATTCCAGCGCCAACAGCGGCTTCGGTAAACGCCACATCGACTGCGTCAAGAGTAACAAACAGCAAAGCCGAAAGGAGGCTGAAAACACCTGAAAGTGTCACAACGGCAAATAAGCTTCTAGTGCGAACAACGGCAAGGGCCGTGATCACAAGCATAGCAAACAGACTTATTTCAGTTAAATTTGCGATTTCAGGCCTACCTTTTTACTATCATTATGCATCAATCTCTTTTTCGCTTTCAATTTCAGCAGAATTTGGATGTGTTGCCAATGATTTAGGCCTAAGCCCGGATACTAGAGCTGCATTCGCCACCGCGTGTGTTGATGTTGGACCAGTAATGAACAAAAACAGTCCGATAATCATCAATTTGACGGTGATCAAGGTCAAACCTGCCTGAATGCACATGCCAGCAAGCAATAATATGACACCACCGGACTCTGTCACCGAGGCTGCGTGCAGGCGCGCCCAAAAGTCTGGAAACCGTAGCATACCAATCGCACCAACTACGACAAAGAATGAACCAGATATGATCAAAGTCCAACTTAGGATTTGCAAAAGAGTGTCCAAATTACTCATCTCTCTTCATCTTGTTGGGGTGGGCTCCACATTACGTCTCCGATGGCGCGATAGCGAAAGAATTTCAAAATTGCTATTGTTCCAACAAAGTTAATAAGGGCGTAGAGCAACGCAATATCAAGAAAATCCGGGCGTCCATTCCAAAACCCGACAACGCCTATCAGCAAAACAGTATGCGTCCCAAAAGAATTCACCGCAAGAACCCTGTCATATAGAGTGGGACCTTTGATCAGCCTGATTAAAACAAGGGCCATAGCAATAAGTATGGCCAAAATTGCGATGGTATAAATCATGATGGCACTGCCAATTCGGTTGCGCTTATCCGAGTGTCCATATCAGCCAATGCATCCATATCATCTGCCGTATAGGAAACCGCATGAACCAAAAAATGGCCTGTTTCTGTCTCAACCGAAACAGTGCCTGGTGTCAGAGTTATCGAATTGGCAAATATCACCTGCCCTAGATCCGTACGCTGGGTATAGGGCACTTCGAATAGGTTTTGACGGATGGGCATAGACGTCGAAAGTATCGTTTTTGTAACTGCTATGTTGGACTTTGCAATCTCAACAAGAAGCCAAAAAAAGTAACCTAAGAATTTAATAGGGTTTAGTTCGATGGGTACTCTGTCCTCATCAACACTGTTCATACGATGCGTTATAAGAAGCACAAGGCAGATAGATGTCGCACCAAAGCCAATAATCATCGGTTTATAGATGCCTGACCAAAGCAGCCAAAGAGCACCTAAAAACAGGGCGTAAGCAATAAACCTCAATTTTGCCACCTTTGCATCAGCTTCTGTTTCCCAGTTCAAGGCTCTCAAAATTCGTTTAAATCCAGCCGACTTATATGAACATTTAACTAATCTGTACATATGAATTCTTAAACCCATAAAATATTGTTTTATACATTCACCTTTATTTGTATGAATGCGATTGAAGTGGCGTTATTTGATGTTCTCAAATTTATACCAAATTAAGTTATTTCATTGATATAGATGCCCTGTCCTAATCAGATTACAACTCAAGTTGCTGGCGTAAATCGCGCAAAGCTGGCAAGATGGCTTTCACCTTTTGAGTGCTAAGATCTTCAATTAACGTGGAAATAACTGGTGAAACTGATGCCAGAGCTTCATTGCGTGCCTCTTGTCCAGCTGAGCTAAGAGCGACTAACTTACGCCGAGCGTCTTCCCAATCTGGGCGGATATGTATGTAACCAGCTATTTCTAGTTTTGCCAGTGTATTGGTCATAGCGCCCCGCGTGACATGAAAACTTTTGGCAAGTTGGGCGGGTGTTCGTTCTGCATTTATATTGGCGAGCTGATTGAGAACGGCAAAATGCGATAGTTCCATTCCCTTTGGCAAAATTTTTGCCATCCTGTTCCTAAACAATTGATCTACAGTCAAAATTTCGCTGAATAGGGAAATTGCCAGATTACTGTTGTTGTCAGTCATGCACTATCCGCTGTTTCTATGCTACTAAAAAAGCGATGGCACAGGCATATGGCTTGTGTCAACTTGTGCAAAAAGTAATTTGAAGGGCTATTTTGGCTAGATATCCCCCTTTATCCAAGCCTTCAGAATTATATTTTGCCTAATAAACCATCCAATTTGCCACAGTGCTCAAGATTGTAAAGCTCATTGCAGCCTCCAATATGGGATCCAGCGATAAAGATTTGTGGGACAGTCCGCTTCCCATTCGCGCGCGATAGCATTTCGCTGCGTTTTTCGGGATGTGCGTTTATGTCGAACTCAGTGAAGTTAGCTCCCTTGGATTTTAAAAGGCGTTTGGCTGCGTAGCAAAAACCACATATCTGGGTGCTGTAAATCTCTATTTTAGCCATAATTTACCTCAGCAGGCTTAAAAATGATTACTCTAATGTTCGTGTATAGATCGAGCTAATACAGTTACATTCACACTCTTGCAACCTGTACTGATCAAAGTCTGAGTTGCGAAGCTAAGCATCCCGTCGATCAAATTGAGACTGGCCTTACATGCAAGAATATGTGCCACGAGAGCCGCTTGGTTGTAGTGTCTTGTCATACGGCGCTGCCAATGCAGCGGAACGCAAGTGACCATGGGACCGTTTTCTATGAAATTTTTAGGTGCCGCGGCAAGCCATTGCCCAGTCGGTCTGGCGATGTTGGTTCGATCTCCATGATTGAGGGCAAGCACAAATTTGCGCTCTGATCGTTTGTAAAGAAGTGCTGAATGGCATTTCGCCCTGGAAAGGTCTGCAAATAGCAAAGTCACTTTCAACAATATTACCGCATAAACGACATCGTGTTAGATAGGTCATGTGCAAAGCGTTTTGAAAGATGGTAGTTTTCGTCTATCTCTTGGTTATGTCTGTTACAAACGAACTTATTGATCGCTTCGCGGTGCTGCGAAACCGCGCCCGCTTTGACGTTGATCGCGGTCGGTTTTTGCATGATGAAGCAATTGTTGAAGCCAAGGATCGCCTCGCAATGGTTAATAAAAGCTTTACGAGTGTAGCTCTCATTACGGGTCACCCAGATCTTTGGTACTCAGCCTTTCCTCAAGCTACATTAATCAATGACACTGAAACCCTTAATTTGGTCCCGAGCACATTTGATTTGGTGATACATGCGATGGTTCTGCATTGGTCCAACGATCCACTTGGTCAAATGATACAATGCAACCGCGCCCTCAGTCCGGACGGGCTTTTCCTTGGTGTTATGATGGGTGGGAAAACGCTGATTGAATTGCGCAGCGCCTTTGCTCAGGCTGAAGCGAAAATTACTGATGGCTTATCGCCCCGCGTATTACCTATGGCAGATATTCGTGATATTGGTGGCCTCCTACAGCGCGCCGGCTTTGCAATGCCAGTTGTGGACAGTGTGATTTTGCCTGTCAGTTATCAGACCCCCTTAAGTTTAATGCGTGACCTTCGTGATATGGGTGAGGCCAACGCTCAAACAGCGCGGTGCAAACACTTTACGGCTCGGTCCTTAATCGAGGAAACTATAAAAGAATATTCTCGAAATTATTCTAAAAATGACGACCGGGTAGGGGCGACCTTTGAGCAGTTCTGGCTGGCAGGTTGGGCCCCAAGCGAGTCTCAACCCAAACCCTTGAGCCCAGGCTCGGCAAAAATGCATCTTTCTGACGCGCTAAACGTCATGGAATAGCCAACAAAATATTGACGAATTCGCAAATGGCCTTACATACATCCAAATTACTGTTTATGATGGACTTTATGATGTTAGACGCCACAAGCCTCGCTAGTAGGCCTACACATGCAGCTACTGACCATCCAATCGTGCCCGGCGCCAAAGTCGGGGTTTTGATTGCAAACCTTGGTACGCCTGACAATTATGACTATTGGTCGATGCGGCGTTACCTTGGAGAATTCCTATCGGATCGACGCGTCATTGATTATTCGCCCTGGCTCTGGCAACCACTCTTGCAGCTGGTGATCTTGACCTCACGGCCATTTCGCTCAGGCGCGGCGTATAAGTCTATCTGGAATAACGAAGATGGCGAAAGCCCTCTGATGACGATTACAAAACAGCAACATGCTGAAATTAAGAAGACAATGCAGGATCGTTATGGAAATCGAGTAATGGTTCATTACTGCATGCGCTATGGAAATCCATCCACAGAGTCAAAAGTTAAAGCAATGGTCGAAGCGGGATGTAGAAAGATTTTATTCTTTCCGCTCTACCCTCAGTATTCTGGGGCAACAACTGCGACGGCCAATGACGAGTTTTTTCGCTCATTAATGAATGCTAAATGGCAACCCTCTTCTCGGACTGTACCAGCTTACTTTGACCAAAAAATCTACATAGATGCCTTGGCACAATCTGTCGAGCGCGCTTATGTAGGATCGGTAAAAAAGCCTGATATTTTGGTTTGCTCGTATCATGGCGTGCCGCAACGCTATCTGATGGAGGGTGACCCCTATCACTGCCAATGTCAGAAAACGACACGCCTTTTAAAAGAGCGATTAGGGTGGCAGGATTCAGAGATTGTCACGACCTTCCAATCAAAATTTGGCCCGGAAGAATGGTTAAAGCCTTACACAGTCGAAGAAGTTGCAAGGCTTGCAGAGGAAGATGGCAAAAAGCATATCGCTGTAATTGCACCAGCCTTTTCATCGGATTGCATAGAAACACTCGAAGAAATTAATGAAGAAATCAAAGAGAGTTTTGAAGAGGGTGGCGGCGAAATCTTCACCTACATTCCATGTTTAAATGCCGATAAAGCACATATCAATGCTTTGAGTTCTATCATTGAAGACAACTTGAAAGGTTGGCTTGATTAAGCTCTAGTTCTTCAAATTGACGAGGTATTGAGCGATCAATACCCGGTCTTTTTGGCTAAGTTGTGATGTGTTTTCCACGACGGCTGCCATATGACCTCCTGCAACATCAAAGTCAGGCGTGAAACCGCTCGTTAAATACTCGGTAATGTCTTCCAAAGACCACTGTAGGCGCTCCGATGATATGGCTGGAATACGACCTCTGCCGCTGGGGTTCTTGCCGCCCTGCATCCATCTTGTTGTGTCCAAAGCCCCAAGAGAATTGCGCGGTGTGTGGCATTCGGCGCAATGACCAAGAGCTTCTACCAAGTAAGTGCCCCGCGTTCCATCATCTGCGACCCAGTTTTGATCTTGAAATAGGGCTTTCCATATTCCAATGTTGCGCCGGATAGAAAGTGGCCACATTATTTCGTGCGGTGTGCTGCCATTCTCAACTTCTGGCAAAGTCTGCCAAAAAGACCAAAGATCAACCACGTCTTGATCTGTCATTTTTGCATAAGAACTGTATGGAAAGGCAGGAAAATAATGTTGTCCCTCGGGACTAAGTCCAGAACGCACTGCAGTTACAAACTGTGACTGGGTCCAACTGCCAATACCATGTATTTTGCTCATGGATACATTGGGCGCATAGAATGTTCCAAACGGAGATACAAACGCCTGTCCACCAGCCAGAATAAACTTGTTTTGAGAACCTTTTTCGATATGACAACTCGCACATCCCGAAGCGGTGTAAACGTATTCTCCGTTTGCCAAGTCTGGTGCCATATCGGCTAAAGCAATATCAAAACTTGGGTTTTGATAAGATACGCCAAAGTAGGTCGCTGTCCCCAAAGCCGCACAAGCAAGGATATATTTCCTAGCGTTCATGAGTGAACATTTCTGTGTGAATACCATATTTCCTAGCGCTCTCAGTATTTTGGAGCTTTTTTTAGTTTCTGTACAGGCTATGACATGCTTTGCATGTTGCCCCAAGCGACATCATGGCATTGCGCAAGCCCTCTTCGCCCGTCAATGAACTTCCAATATCCAGCGCAACATTTTCAAGTGTTAGGGCTTTCTCAACAAAATCGTCAAAGTTAGTCCAAATTTCAGGCTTGGCTTCGGCATGTGGATCTACAGCTTCAATTTTAAACATTTCAGGGGTTTGTGCCGCGAGAACTGCAATATTTCCAATCGCTGACTGTGCTGCCTCTAGGTCAAAATCCTCTATGCCTTTCATCATCTTTCCCAGCACGCGCATGTTATCTGAGATTTCACTCATAGCTTTCATCCGCACTTTGACTATCTCATTCTCTACGTTTGCATGAGAGTGGACTGCCGTGGCAAAAACAAGGCTAAGACCCATTATCAAATACTTCACTGACATTATTTTACTCCAATAGTAGTTATCTGTGCTTGCTACGTCTGAGCCCAAATTCAGGCCTAATGCTGTTTTAAGATAGTGGTCGGCTCTAATGAGACAAGTATTTTATGGTTTAGGATCTATACAATCGCTGTGGCGCTTTACCTACCTATGGGCCAATTTTTTGCCCCAAATAGGTCAAGATTATTGCAAGTAGTGATTAATAAGTGGAATTTTTTTTTTGCGTTCTAGATTGACATATAACCAAAATTGGGCGGAAGAATATTCCAACAAGCCATGTTCGCACATCAGAAGAGTGAATAAATTAACGTGCAGAACTGGTTTTATGCTAATCTGTCTTTCTCATCTGGAACCGTCTTATAATGAATTCGTTGCGTATCGTTCTTGGAGATCAACTCTCCCCGTCAATCTCGTGCCTTGACGATTGTGATAAATCCACCGATGTCATTTTGATGTGCGAAGTCTGGGATGAAGCGACCTATGTCCGCCATCATAAAAAGAAGATTGCGTTCCTGTTTTCAGCGATGCGTCATTTCTGCCAAGAGCTTTTGGAGGCAGGGTATCAGGTTCGATATTCAAAATTGGATGATGATGATAATGCGGGATCTTTTGCTGGTGAAGTCGAGCGGTGTTTAGCGGGCCAAAAATTTAACAGAGTCGTAATAACTCAGCCCGGGGAATACCGTGTTCTTGAAGATGTTCAAAGCTGGAGCAAGCGTTTTACGATCCCGGTAGACATACGACCCGATACAAGGTTCCTTTGCACCCCAGAAGAATTTGCGTCTTGGGCTGAGGGCAGAAAAAAGCTTCGGATGGAGTATTTTTATCGCGAAATGCGGGAGCGCTACAATATCCTGATGGATGGTCGTGATCCTGTTGGCGGACAATGGAACTACGATGCTGAAAATCGCAAACCGCCGACGAACGGGTTAGATATTCCAGCAACTTATAAATCCACGCCTGACAGCATAACCGCCATAGTGAGCGATCTGGTTGCACGCAAATTTGATGACCATTTCGGTGATATCCACCCTTTTCATTTTGCGGTGACACGCGCGCAGGCCTTGATTGCCCTTCGTCAGTTTATTGAACAGCGGCTTATGCATTTTGGCGACTATCAGGATGCGATGCTGATGGGCGAACCGTGGATGTATCACGCCCACATCGGATTTTACTTAAACTGTGGTCTCTTATTGCCGCTTGAATGCGTGCAAGCGGCGGAACAGGCCTATCATGATGGTTGCGCACCCTTGAACGCGGTCGAAGGATTTATTCGCCAGATCATTGGATGGCGCGAGTATATTCGGAGTATCTATTGGTTGAAAATGCCAGATTATGCTCAACAGAACTTTTTTGAAGCAGATCGCGCTTTGCCCTCTTTTTACTGGACGGGCGAAACTAAAATGAATTGCCTCAAACACTGCGTCACGGAAACCCGCCAGAATGCATATGCCCACCATATTCAGCGTTTGATGGTGCTGGGGAATTTTGCGCTTATTGCGGGGCTTTCTCCTAAGGATGTGAATGAGTGGTTCTTGATCGTTTATGCAGACGCATATGAATGGGTCGAATTGCCCAATGTCTCGGGAATGGTACTGTTTGCGGATGGCGGCTATTTGGCCAGTAAACCTTACGCGGCAGGTGGCGGTTATATCAATAAAATGTCCAATTACTGTAAATCTTGCGCGTATAAAGTTACTCAGAAAAATGGCTCCGATGCCTGTCCGTTTAATTATCTATACTGGGATTTTTTGGCCCGAAATCGGGGAAAGCTTGCCTCAAATCATCGCATTGGCATGATGTACAGAACGTACGATCGTATGGACGAGGAAAAAAAACAGGCGATTGCTGAGGACAGTCAACGCTTTCTTGCAAGCTTAGCCCCTTGAAAAAAAAGTTCCTTCCAATCAAAACTTGCGTCACTTGTAACCGCCCGTTTGTATGGCGAAAGAAGTGGGAGAAGACTTGGGAGCGAGTAAAGTACTGCTCTAAACGCTGTGCAGGCGCGCGCCGGATAGACCAAAATTAAACAAGACCTTTAGCCCTAAAGGAACTTTCAATTTGCAAACCTAGATTTTACGTTGTGTTATAATCGGTCATTTTATGCCTTATTGGATTGTTTGGTTTAAGTGCATATGCTAATTGGCAGTCTAGCGCTTAGGAGAGCATATCGTTATGACGGATTATATCGTAAAAGACATTAATTTAGCCGAATTTGGTCGCCGAGAATTGGATATTGCAGAAACTGAGATGCCGGGTCTGATGGCTTTGCGTGCTGAATATGGCGACAGAAAGCCGCTGAAAGGTGCGCGGATCGTTGGATCGCTTCATATGACAATTCAAACGGCGGTTCTAATCGAAACGCTCGTGGAATTGGGTGCCGATGTGCGCTGGGCGTCGTGCAATATTTTCTCAACACAAGATCATGCGGCTGCGGCTATCGCTGCTGGTGGTACGCCTGTATTTGCCATTAAAGGTCAGACGTTGAAAGAACATTGGGATTACTTGGACCGTTCTTTCATGTTCCCAGAAGGTGCAAACATGATCCTTGATGACGGCGGCGATGCGACCCTTTATGTCCTTCTGGGCGCACGGGTCGAGGCTGGTGATACTGATCTGATCGATGTGCCCACCTCAGAAGAGGAAGAAGCCGTTTTCGCACAAATCAAAAAACGTATGGCAGAATTTCCTGGCTGGTTCACCAAAACACGCGCGGCGATCCAAGGTGTGTCAGAAGAAACGACAACTGGTGTGCATCGTTTGTATGAACTGGTCAAGCAAGGGCAACTTCCTTTCCCTGCGATCAATGTGAATGACTCTGTCACCAAATCCAAATTTGACAATAAATACGGTTGTAAAGAATCACTCGTGGACGGTATTCGCCGCGCCACAGACACGATGATGGCCGGTAAAGTTGCAGTTGTGTGCGGGTACGGCGATGTAGGCAAAGGATCAGCAGCTTCTCTGCGAGGAGCTGGTGCACGGGTTAAAGTGACCGAAGTTGACCCGATTTGCGCCCTGCAGGCTGCTATGGACGGCTTCGAAGTTGTTGTTTTGGAAGATGTCGTTGATGCGGCAGATATCTTTATCACGACCACCGGCAATAAAGACGTCATTCGTATCGAGCATATGCGCGAAATGAAAGATATGGCGATTGTTGGTAATATTGGCCACTTTGATAACGAAATCCAAGTTGCTAATTTGAAAAATCATAAGTGGACAAACATCAAGGAACAGGTCGATATGATCGAGATGCCGTCTGGCAGTCGCTTGATCCTATTATCCGAGGGGCGTTTGCTGAACCTTGGGAACGCGACGGGGCATCCATCTTTTGTAATGTCAGCCTCGTTTACAAACCAAGTTCTTGCCCAGATTGAACTTTGGACCAAGGCTGAGGATTATAAAAACGAAGTATACATCCTTCCCAAACATTTGGATGAAAAGGTCGCCCGTCTTCATCTAGACCGCATTGGGGTAAAGCTTACCAAGCTCGATAAGCAGCAGGCAGATTATATCGGTGTGACAACTGAAGGTCCGTTTAAGCCTGAGCACTATCGCTATTAGACTAAATTATCATTCTTTTTCATGCGCTTAACCCAAATTAGGGGGGGTAAGCCGCAGATTTTTTCCACTTTTGCTGTAAAACAACAAAGTAAATTCTGACCGAAAATTCTCCTTTCTCTAAGAGAATATCCTGTATTAATTTTTTAGGTCTTCGAGCCACTCAATAAAACGAATTTATAATTAGGGATATTTAAACATGGGTAAACGTGACGAATTGATAGCCAAGTATGCGGATGAATTGCAAAATAAGTGTAATATGAGGCCGGATGTTGATCTGTTAAAAAAAGTAACGATTGGATGAGGTCCAGCCATTTACAACGCTGATGCACCGACAGTCGCTGCCAGTCAGCCCAGCAAACTGGAGACGATAAAATATAACTTTCTGATAAAAAAGCTTGGATTATGCGAAGGTCCTGAACTCATGGACTATATTAACTCAGTTATCGAAACCTATGGGCGATCTGAACGCAATAAATATGGCGCTGTTATATGTTATATGCTGACTAAGAAATTCGGTAAAGAAGCAGTCTACGTCTAATGTTTCCAATCCCTATTCTAGGCTGTTTCAAAAGCCCAAGAACATGGGATTTTCACTAAATCTCTCACACTTGGCTCTTGGCAAAACCTGTTGGTTTGGAGCACCGTTATCTTACCGATTCAGGATGGTTGGCCCGTTTCGCTATCTTGGGAGCGCAAGTGGGAGCGTTTGGGGTGAGAGAAGATTTCTGGGTATTCTGGGACCTTTTACATTTTACGAGGCAGGGTTGTATTGGATTGTAAAAAATTATTGGTTTTTTAAATTTTCACCCGAGCCATTGCACAAACTGTTTCCCACTGTGCCTTCGTAACTGGCTGAACGGATAAACGAGAATTATTAACCAACACCATATCCCCAATTTCCATCATTGCATGAAATTTCGTGTCTGATAATTTCTGACACCGTCCCACTCCTCCCCAATATTTCCCCGAGCCACTTGGTACTGCCAACTCCAAGTATTGGGTTTGGATTTAAATAACCAACACTGCATCTTATATCACTTTATTCCATGCGATAAGGTCGACACTTTGAAATAAACCAGCTTTTGCATAAGGATCATGCGTGGTCCAGTCTTTGGCATCCTCCATATTGGCCACTTTTAGAATGATAAGCGACCCGATCATTTGGCCGTTTTGTGACAAGAGAGGTCCCGCATGCGAGATTTGATCGCTTGATTTAAGATAGTCGACATGAGCCAGGCCGTTGGTTGTGCGGACTTCTAAATGGTTGGGTTTATCTTTGGTAATTAAAGCAACGATTATTTATTCTTCCTTTTGTGGACGGTTCATCAGTTTTTGCATTGCGCTGGAGGCATCCGTAGTTCCGTTTGAAATCTCATGCACAATTTTAGTAACTGGCATGTCAATTTTGGAAAACCGAGGATGTTCCAAGGCGGCATGGGCGGTTGAAATACCTTCGACTGTGACGCTTGGATCAAACGCTTGGCCACGGCCCAAGGCCAGTCCATAGCGAAAATTTCGTGAATTTTCGGACATACAAGTGAGGCTTAAATCTCCCAGACCCGAAAGGCCCGAAAGGGTCTCGGCTTTGGCTCCCATAGCCAAAGCTAGGCGCAGTATTTCTGCATACCCTCGGGTCATAAGGGCGGCTCTTGCGCTGACACCAAATCCGGCCCCGATACAGATTCCACAGGCGATAGCCATAACATTCTTGAACGCGCCACCAAGCTCTGCTCCAATAACATCAGTGGTTGTGTAAATACGCAAAACTGGCGTGGCCAAAGCAGACTGGAGGTCTTTGCCTGCATCCATTTGTTTACAGGCAAGGGTTAGTGCGGTCGGCATGTTTGCCGCAAGGTCGGTTGCAAAGCTTGGCCCGGTTAGGATAGCTGCATCACATTCAGGCGCATATTTTGACAAAATAGCAGTTGGTCCCTGACCCGTGCTAAGGTCAATTCCTTTACAGCAGGCAACGAGCAATTTCTCATCGAGGGTTTGTCCCACCCCCTCAAGCAGGCCAGAAAGTTTTTGTGTTGGGACGGCAAATAGAATGATGTCAGCATCAAGAGCACTCTCAAGGTCTTGGCTTACGCTCATAGACTTTGGGAATGATGCATTGGGAAGATATTTCTTGTTAGACTGCTCGGCTGTGAGCTTTTGCATGAATTTCTCATCGCGCCCCCAGAGGCGGACCTTAGATCCCGTTCGCGCAAAGGTAACGGCTAAAGCTGTGCCAAAAGCACCTGCACCCAATACACTGATACTCATGCCTTTGTACCTTTTTTGCCACTGCCAAGCAAAGCGGGTTGTGAATTATCCAAGGGCCATCGAGGCCTGCCCGATAAACTTAGATCATGGCACACGCCCTCTTGGTGTAGCTCAGATGCTGCATAAGCGATCATTGCCGCATTATCGGTGCAAAGCGATAAAGGTGGCGCTATAAATGTTGCACCTGTGGCTTGCGTGATTTCCTTCAGCCTGTGACGAATGGTTCGATTTGCCGCGACGCCTCCTGCAACGGCAAAGACTGGTTCTTTGGGATTAAGCGCCATATACTGGCTGAGGGCACGACGAGATTTTTCCCCTAACACATCGCAAATGGCCGCTTGGAAGCTGGCGCAAAAATCTGAACGATCGGCTTCATAAAGACCGCCCTGCGCCACTAAGATTGTATCTCTCGCCCGAAGCAAAGCAGTCTTTAATCCTGAAAAGGACAAATCACATCCTTCACGGTCCAAAAGAGGCCTTGGAAATTTATACCGCTTTTCGTCACCGTTAAGCGCGGCTTTCTCAACTGCCGGGCCGCCGGGTTGGTCAAGACCGAGCAACCTTGCAGTTTTGTCGAATGCCTCACCCGGTGCGTCATCTATTGTACCGCCGAGCCTTCGAAAATCTTGGGAGGACTTCACCAGCAAAAACTGACAATGACCACCTGAAACCAAGAGCATTAGATAGGGAAAAGCGATGGAATCTGTCAGACGAGGCGTGAGGGCGTGCCCGGCCAGATGGTTAACACCGATAAGTGGTTTGCCTGATCCAAGTGATAGGCCTTTGGCGCACATTACACCGGACAGGACCCCTCCGATTAAACCTGGTCCGGCCGTTACGCCAATACCAGTGACATCACATAGATCTAAACTGGCTTCTTTGAGCGCTCTGGCAACACAAATATCCATCCGTTCGGCATGCGCCCTAGCTGCAATTTCTGGGACAACCCCACCAAAACTTTGGTGTAGATCCGATTGATCATATATCACAGAAGATATAATACGCGGATTTTCGCCAGAACCTACCGCCACAATTGCTGCGGCCGTTTCATCGCAGCTGCTTTCTAGCCCGAGATATAGATTTTGCTGAGCGATTTTATTTTCGTCCGTTGTCACCTGATTAGCTTGGGGGTAGCATTGTCTACGATGACAGACAATCCTCACGATCATGCGGCTATGATATTATTGACCAGACCACAGAGTGGATCTGAGCGTTTTTGCGCCATATTGCGCAAGCATATTCCTGAGGCTGAAATTCTAATCAGTCCTTTGATTGACATAGAATACATCTGCCCGCCGCCTCATTTGTCCTACTATGGAGGGGTTGTTTTTACATCGGTTCATGGCGTTGGGTTATTTAAAAATTATGATGTCCCAAAAAATATGCCATGTTTCGCAGTGGGACCAAGAACGGCTCAAGCGGCGTCAGATGCCGGCTTTCTCGTGAGGACATCTGATGGCGACGCGGCAGCTCTGGTGAAAATGATCCTGTCATATCCCAATTTGGGAAAATTGATTCATATCAGTGGAGAGCATTCTCGGGGTGAAGTGGCCAAATACTTATCACAAAATGGCCGCCAGTGTGAGGGCATGGTCGTATACACGCAAACAGCTAAACTCCTTAGTTCGCATGTTATTGATGCTGTTCAGGAGGGGGGACCATTGATACTTCCCCTATTTTCGCCCCGCACAGCTATTCTATTACTTGAGCAGATCACGCCGGTGCCTGGCAGTCATATTGTCGCAATGAGCAAATCTGTTGCTGAACCGTTTTACAAATTTGATCAGCTAGGGGTAACGGTGGTGGATTATCCAAGGTCAGACGAGATGCTGAAGGCTGTTTGTAATGCATACAAAGCGACATAGAGGCTTGAGCAGAGGGCTGGTGATGATTAGATTGATGTCCATAATCTCGCATGTGGAAATAAGAGTTTATAATGACCAATAACGCAGACAAAGAAAAAGATGATCGCATAAAAGCGACTGATGCCCAGCCTGATCAGGATCAGCAGTCCTTAGACACAGAGCAAGGCATTCAGGTGTTAGAGGCAGCCATCGAAGGTGCAGAGATGGTTTCTGATGTCATCGAAGAAACTCTGCCGGATGATCCGACCGACGAAAACGTTGGACAAGACAATGTAGCGGCGGATCGAAAGGAGGACCAAACCTCTTCACCGTCCGATCAGAGCATGAAAGATAGTGAAATTCCCAACGCTGATATACACCAAACTGCAAAACTGACGTCTCGCCTGGGTCTTTTGCCTCTTATCTTTTTCAGCATACTGTCCGGCGGTGTTGGTTTTATCGCGGCATATTTAGTATTTTTCCTAGGTATCTTTTCACTTGGCTCCAGTTCCGAAGATATACGGGCCAGTTTGAGTAAAGTTATTGCAAGTAATACGAACGACGTCGAACGCGTCACCACAACTGTGCAGCGTCAAGAAATGGATATTGTGCAAGCAATTAAAAAGATTGACGCTCTGGATGCGCAGGTAATTTTCAATCGTGAGATGGCAGAGGCGCAAGCGCCTTTCGGCATACGGATGCAGACATTGGAGGATCAGTTAAATAGTATTGAGCTACATGCCGATAGTATTACGAAGCGCATCTGGGCTCTGGAGAATAAGCCGATCGGTGAAATAGTCTCCGAGAGTGTTATTGGCGCATACAACAATGAGGTCACAGCGCTTCAATCCAGCATCCAAGCGCAAAGAGATCAAGTTGACAAGCTGATTGCACAAGCAAGCGCAAAAGAAACGCAAGCTTTAGAGATTTCGCAGACTACTATGGCGCGCATCGCGCTGGCCGAAGTTCAAACTGCGCTGGAAAAGGGCATGCCTTTTGTCACCGAGTTAAACGAGTTCGCCAAATTAACGGGTCGGAGGGTGCCGCCTAAATTGAGTGAATTGGCAGATACTGGAGCAGTAACAATCGCTGAATTGAATGCCCAGTTCCCACCTTTTGCGCGTAAAGCATTGACGGCACAAAGGGCTGGTTCATCTGAAAATAGGCTAAGTGCAGGATGGGCTGATTTTCTGAAATCGCAATTTCAAGCGCGCTCTGTTTCGCCAAAAGAGGGTAATGATGCAGATGCTGTCTTATCGCGGGCCGAGGACGCGGTACGACAAGGCAATCTGGCCAAAGCTTTGGAAGAATTGAGCAACCTGACGTCTCCGGCCAAAGATAAAATGGCACAATGGAGCAATCAAGCTGTGGCGCGTCTTGCAGCAGCGGATGCTGTGAAATTGCTTTTGGTATCGATAGAGGAATAGAATCACACAATGTTATTTTCACTGACCAAGATTCTTTTGTTTCTTTTGATTGTCGTGATTGTTGCTGTAGGTCTAGCTTACCTACTCGATTCCAAGGATATTTTACTTGGCAATGTACAAGCAACAATTTCTGGTACTGAATACACTTTGACGCCGATTCAGGTGGTTTTATTTTTGGTCGCCCTGTCATTTGCGATTTGGCTGATCTTAACGATCCTTTCTTTCTTGATGTCTGTTATAAAGTTCATCAATGGGGATGATACGGCGATATCGCGTTATTTTAATCGCAACCGAGAAAGAAAGGGCTTTCAAGCGCTGTCAGATGGTATGCTTGCCCTTGCTTCGGGCGAAGGTCAGCTTGCGATGGATAAGGCAAGCAGAGCTGCGAAATTTCTAAACCAGCCGTCTTTAACAAATGTCCTTGCGGCGCAAGCGGCTGAATTATCGGGGAACCGGCAAAAAGCGACAGATATATATAAAACCCTCGTCCAATTACCGGAAACCCGGTTTGTCGGTGTCCGGGGTTTGCTCAAGCAAAAGCTTGAAGACGGAAATATCGAAGTTGCTCTCAAGCTGGCAGAAACGGCGTTTGCTATAAAACCCAAGCATGAAGAAATGCAGGATACACTGCTTCAATTACAAGCGAAGACCCAAAATTGGGAGGGTGCTCGCAAAACCCTAAAGACCAAGCTTAAACATGGTAGTCTGCCTCGGGGCGTGCATAAAAGGCGCGATGCGGTCCTTGCACTATCTCAAGCCAAAGGCGTGCTTGAGGAAGGTCAAACAGTTGAGGCGCGTGAAAATGCAATTGAAGCAAATCGTCTGTCTCCTGATCTTGTACCAGCCGCAGCAATGGCTGCGCGTAGCTACATAGAAAATGCCAAACCAAAATATGCGATCCGCGTTATTCAGAGAGCTTGGCAAGCCCAGCCACATCCAGATTTGGCAGCTGTATTTTTGGAAATTGCGCCAGATGAAACTGCGACCGAACGGCTCAAGAGATTTGAAACGTTGCGAAAACTGGCCCCTGATCACCGGGAAACCAAACTGGCGATGGCAGAGCTTTATTTGAGCGCTGAAGACTTTAAGAATGCCCGTAAAGAGGTGGAAAGCCTTTTAGAAAAAGATCCTGATGCCCGAGTGTTCACCATCATGGCTGCAATCGAACGGGGTGAGGGCGGCGCTGACGAGCTTGTCCGGGGGTGGCTTGCAAAAGCGCTTGGCGCGCGCCGTGGTCCGCAGTGGACTTGCGAGAATTGTCAGTCCGCTCATTCTACATGGACACCTGTATGCGAAAGCTGTGAGGCCTTTGACACACTCGCATGGAAGGCGCCTCTATTGAGTGGTATTTCCTCGTCTACCGGACTTGAAATGTTGCCGCTCTTATTGGGTCAGGAAAATAAATCCAACGTAGAGGATATCGTCTTGCCGCTTACTGATATCAGTTTGCCTGTCAAAGACTTTTCCGATCAGGATTTTGAAATGCAACAACCGGATGTGGAACCAAAAGTTGGTCCAGTTTTGCCAATTGAAAAATAGTAAATTTTCAAATTCAGAATTATTTGTAAAATTCTCTGCGGCTTGAAAATTGGACAACACGTTTACGCCAGGCCCGGTAGCTGCCTGATTTGAGGTTGCTTCGCATAAGTTTTTTGACTTCAGCCTCTGATAGATCGTACTGGTGCCTGATGTCGGCAAAGGTCACATGATCACTTAGGGCCATCTGGATTACATCGCTTATTTCTTCGGGCTTTAAATTATTCATCGTAGACAGATAGTCTTGCATGCCTTTTTGTCGAACGGCTTTGGCCAAAATGTGCTACTTTACTTACCTTTAGGACCAATCCAAAGGTAATGAACAATATACAATAAACTCTTTTATCAGGCTTTGGTGCACGATGATCCCAGTTTTTCCTAAATCAGAATATAACTTTTGTTGGCCTTATCCGCAATAAATTCATTATTGAACTTCATATCTATAATTTTCCAAAACGTTTCACTATACCAACTAAAGCGTTGCTTGATATCTGCAGGTGCGCACTCAAACTGAAAGGTTTTGAAATGATACGGCAATTTGATTCATCTACGGCTCTGCTGCTCATTGATGTACAAAAAGGGGTAAACGATACAGCCTATTATGGCGGACCTACAGGTCGGCGTAACAATCTAGGTGCCGAGGATAATATGTGTTCTATCCTGATCGAGTGGCGCAAGGCTGGCCGTCAGGTTGCCTTTACCAAACATGACTCGCGTGAAGAAAATTCACCACTTAAACTAGGGTTGGAGTCTGGCCAGCAACTGGAGGGTCTTGAAACGACTGATGATGACATTGTGATTGAAAAAGATGTCAACAGTGGCTTTATTGGAACTTCCCTTGAATTAGATCTACGGCGTGCTGGTATCCAGCGTCTTGTGGCTGTTGGTTTTTTTACGAACGTTTGCGTTGAAACAACGGTCCGTATGGCAGGCAATATGGGTTTTGATACCTATCTTGTGCACGACGCTTGCGCTACAATGAATAGCATGGGTCACGATGGCACTGATTACGATCCTGATCTTGTCCACAATATGGCTATTGCAAGTTTGCATGGCGAATTTTGCACCGCCATTACAACAAAAGATGCCTTGGGCCTTTGCGCTAGTGATGCACATGACTTGGATCGTGTACAAGGTAACGAATAATGTTTGGTGTCTCATCCATGACGACAGAGCTGCGCAAGGTTGCTGTCAAAAAGCCCGGTCCGTCATTGAAAGAAGCAGATGGCGCTCTCTGGCATTATGGGGATGGGTTTGATCCTAATAAAGTCGAGGCAGTTCATGCAAATTTTGTTCTAGCCTTGGAAAATTCAGGAGCTGAAATCTATTGGATGGGTGAAGATGATCAGGGTAACGCTGATGCAGTATTCACCTATGATGCATCCTTGATGACGCCTGCTGGTGCTATTTTGATGTCACCTGGGAAAACGCTTCGAGCGGGCGAACAGAACTTACACCGCATATTTTATACGATACATCACATTCCAATCATCGGCGAGATCAAAAATGATGCGCGCGCTGAGGCGGGCGATACGCTTTGGTTGGATGATAAGACCTTAATTATTGGCCGCGGTTTTCGCACAAATCAAGCAGGTGTAGATCAAATCGTCAAGATCCTAAGGCCTCTTGGAATAGAGTGCCATACATTTGATCTACCTTATTACCATGGTCAAAAAGCCTGCCTACATTTGATGTCCCTTATTAGCCTTGTTGATACATTTAAGGCCTTGGTTTTTATGCCACTTTTGCCAGTGGGTTTGTTCAAGCTACTTCTGAGAAAAGGATTTGATCTTATAAACGCGCCCTCTTCAGAGTTTGAGGGTAGCAATACGTTAAGCACCAACGTACTCGCACTTGCGCCGGGAAAATGTATTATGATTGATGGTTTACCCCAAACTCGAAAGGCTTTGCAGGATGTTGGGATCGATATTCAGGTATTCGATGGAGCGGCTTTATGCATTGGTTGTGAAGGTGGCCCAACCTGTTTGACCCGTCCATTGCTTCGCGCACCCATATGAGACAACAGTGGATTAATTATGAGGTATGAAATGAAGTTAGAATTCCATCATATAAATTTTGTTTCAAAAGATGTGGACAAGCTCCATGATTTTTATACCAGTGTTCTCCAGTTGGATAATATCCCAATGGAGAATTTTCCGCGCAGCGATGAGACGGATGATACTGGGTTTAGCGGCAAAATCAGATTTGCCACTGAGGGCAGTATGCAAATGCATCTGGCTGAACAAGACTTCAATGTTGCCTTTAAAAATAGCCAAACAATCAATCCTGTGGAAAAGGGACATATTGCCTTCCGTACAGACGATATAAACGCTTTTCTTTTAATTCTAGATGAAAAGGGGATACCCTATTCCGATTACGGAACGGCCTTTGCAAAAGAATGGCATCAAGTCTTTTTTCAGGATCCAGCTGTAAATATTATCGAAGTCCACCAACAGATAATCTGATCTCGTATTGCCGTTTCATGCAAGTCTTTCTTTGAATGCGTCTTTCATCTGGCTTGCCTGATAATATATTTCGGCGGCCATCTTGCCAATTGTACCAAAGGTTGCTTGGCGTGGAATGGACCCAAAGGCTTCTAAGCGATCACTGGTTCCCGATAGTGCCTCTGCAATGACTTTTCCGGCGATAGGGGCCGTGTTCATTCCGTGTCCGCCAAAACCAGTCACGCAAAACATATTTTTGGAAATTTGGCCAACATATGGCATGAAATGGCGAGCATAGCCCATAGTTCCAGACCAAGCGTATGCTAGCTTTATATTTGCACAGCGCATATCCTTAGCCAGTTCAGGTAAATGCGCCGCAATATCTTTGGTCGCCATTGTATTGATTTTCTGATGGTTTGGAGCTGATAGTGCAGAGATACCCATGCCCCACAACAAACGGCCATCGGGCAATTTACGGAAATAGTTACCCGCCCGTCGCGTATCAGAAATTGCATAGTCTGTTGGAATGTGATGGGCCAGAATTTCAGGCATTGGATCGCTTACGGTAATAAACGTCTGGATTGGTAAAATGAGCCTCGCCAGTTTTGAAAAACGCGTCCCACCTGTCCCACCCGTTGTAATGATAATTTGCGCAGCAGTCACTTTTATTGCCTGATTATCTCCAAAGCTTAAGTCCGTTTTGCCATCAACTACGGACCGTATTTTGGTGACTTCGCAATTTTCCTGAATACTAACCCCTGCGGCAAGACAGTCCAATGTCAGGCATCTCAGGAAGTTCAGCGGATGAAAGTGAAAGGCAGTTAAGTCCAAAGTTCCACTTTTATAGCGCGGGCCACGGATGAATTTTGTAAGTTTTTGTTTGGAAATATCAAGTTCTTCGCTGGCGAAAAGCGATAGTGTCAAGCAACCGTTGATCGGTTGACAGGAGGCATAATTTTTAGAAAAAGCCCGTTCTCGCATCCATCTAAGGCCTTCTTCTGACAGCTCATTAAGCACCTGAGCTTGATCTGGGCCAACCATTTTTAAAATATCCTCGTCGCCACAGGCCCAGCCAGTTGTGCAAAATCCGCCGTTTCGCCCCGATGCTGCCTGACCGATCGTGAATTTTTCAATCAACACAACTTTTGAGCCTGCTTTTGCAAGATGGAGTGCGGCGCTTAATCCCGCAAGGCCTGCGCCAATTATAGCAACATCGTACGTGTCGTTTAATGAGCCAGAATCAAGACAGACAGGAGCTTGGATGGCAGTCTTCTCATACCAAGTTGGCGCAAACTCAGATGTTTTTGAGGGATTTCTATGGCTCATGGTCCCGCGATTTATTAACAATATTATCTAATGCTTTAATTCCTGATGCAGCGATGATGGTCAGAAACACATAGATCAAAGCAGCCGAATTAAACGGCTCGAAAGCCAGAAAGCTCTGCGCCTGAAATTCACGCATGCGCTGGGTTAGATCTCGAACTGACAGAATTGAAACGAGTGATGTGTCTTTAAGCATTGCGATAAATTCATTGCCAAGTGCGGGCAAAACTATCGCGATAGCTTGTGGGATCACGATCAAACGCGCTACCTGCCAGTCTCTTAGGCCAAGGGTTCGTGCCGCTTCGATTTGACCTTTTGGGACTGCCTCAATTCCGGCTCTAAAAATTTCCGCCATATAGGCAGAGTAGCCGATCGCAATGGCGAGTATGCCACGGGTCATCATGGCCATATCAAGATAACCACTGGTGGCGGATTTGACCGCTCCTGCCAATGGCAGGCCAACATAAAGAATGATGACGAGCATCGGAATACCACGGATCGTATCAACAAAGAAATCTGAAAAAACTGCTAAAGGATGGGCCGCCGTCATCTTTCCAACCAAAACAAGTAAAAGACTTAGAACGCCAATCACAATACTTGCTGTTGACATGCTTCGATCACCTGGTGGGAGGTAAGAGGTTTGCCAGAGGACAGGTCGTCCATTGATTTGATCCACTGGCAGTACAGCCGCCTTAATTGTGCCTTGCTCAAGCATTTTTATGGCTCGCTCTTGCGACTTCAGCGATCTTACTTTGAACGGTTTATCTGGAGGTGTTTTGAGAAAATCACCGTAACGAATAGTGTCGGTAATCCCTTGAGGGGTGCCAGTAATAATTCCAATACGACCTGAGAGGTCGCCAACTAATGCAACTTTATTAACTGGTTTTAGAGCAAAGAAAAGTCCTACAAAAACTGCCACTACACCTATGCTTGTCATGACTTTGCTCGCTATGACCGACGGTTTTAAACGACCCCAGAAGGCCCAAACTAGGCCTAATACCGAAGCGCCAAGATAAGCAAAAAATGCAGCTCGTAAAGTGACCATGAGGCCAACTGAAAATCCGGCATGTGCCATCATTAAAAAGTAAAAAGTGAATGAGAAGTTGACGATTAAAATGGAAAAACAAATACCAAGGCCTGAAGGCTTTTTTAGATAATGAGTCGGAATTATATTAAATAAGGCGCAAGCTGCCGAAAATATTGACGCTAACCCAAGATAAAAAAATGAATTACTGATAAGCGTTGCTTCAAAGCTGGGGTTGAGTGTAAAAATATTATTTACCACGACAATCCACTCAACTGACCGTGGGTCGCCGGAATTTACGGCTATAGATACAATATACGGGCTTAGCCAAATTGCTTTTGACATTATAGCGAAAGTAATAGCCTGAGCGACAAAGCCTATAGTCGCCTTTCGTCGTTCTTTTTGCGTTATCTCTTCTGTTTGATCTGGTCTGGTTGAACGAAGCAATGCCAAGCTTGACCAAAAGCCAGATGCTCCAACGAGAGTAAATATCAAGAAGCTGGCTAACAATAGCCATGGATCATCTTCGATACCTAAAACGGCTTTAATCGCAGGTCCATAGTTTCGTGAGGTGGCAATCAAATAAATAATGACAGGTGTTGCAAATAAAAACATTAAATTGCTGGCACGCATATTACGCAGCCAAGTCAAAGCATATAGCATATGAGGACTTTCAGGGTCTCAAAGGTGTCCAAAGGGCTGTGTACCCTTTGGACAGGACTTATTTGTTATTTAGGCCACCACTTGAGTACAAGTTTGTCTAAAGTTCCATCCGCCTTTATAGCTGCTAGCCCAACGTTGAAAGCGTCTTGAAGTTCGTCACCTTCCTGAAAAACCAGACCAAGAGGATCAGAAGATAGGCCTGTGATTCCAACACTGAGCTCTCCGGCAAATTCCTGTTCGTAGGCTGCAGCTGACGTGGAATCTATAATGACGCCATCGACATCACCATTGAGAACGGCAACTACTGCATTTGAGAAAGAATCAAAAAGCTTTAGGTTATCGCGGCCAACCAGCTCTTCACCAAGTGCTGCATTAGTAGTGCCATTTTGTGACGCTAAGCTCATCTGACCACTTTTGAAATCATCAATAGTGGCACCGTTATCCGCAACCCGCATTAGTACGCCCTGTTGTACAATGATATAGGGATCAGAAAAATCCACGATTTTATCCCGCTCATCGGTTATGGTGACGCCGGAAACCACCATATCAAATTGCCCGTCAGCCAATGCTGCAAAAATACCATCCCAAGCTGTTGTGACCCAGTTTGGTGCACAATTCACTCGCTCGCAAATAGCTGCGACGACATCAACGTCAAAGCCTTTGACGACGCCGTCTTCGATGAATTCATGTGGAGGGTATGTTGTGTCAGAGCCAACCGCTAATACGCGGCCGCCAAGATCGGCAGCAAACGCAGGTATTGCAGTCATGGCTACAACCATTGCACCCAATATAATTCTTTTCATTTTGTTCTCCTGTTGACGGTCAATTTAAAACTTATCTTAGTGTAAAACTCTCTGATCAGGTTACATTTCCTGATTGAGGCGCAACAATATTTCTAAGGATATAAGAAAGATGCATAAAGATGTTGTTGTCAATGCTCTCTGCAAAAAGTGATGCCTAATTATCTATCCTTTAAACACTTTAAGAGCATAAGTCATAATTGGATCTATCTTTAGATTGGGGCGGTATACTTATTATATTGTAAAATAATATAATTATTACAGTAGGTTGTTGTATTTTTCCCTTTTTTGTCTTTGTTACTGGGTCTTTATAGCACTATATTTTGGCTGGAACTACGGTTTGCAGTATGACCCTTGCGTGAAATTGGGCCTGAAAACTTAAAACAGTCAAAGCTTCTATATGGGCAGGTGTAATTCAGCCGAGCCTATGATTGTAAAGCCAGTCATGAAAGTCTAGATAAACTTGAAATTGAGGGGCTAGGATTAAAAAAAATGGCAGCTAAGTTCTTCTCTGATAAAGATCGGAGCAACATCCGCTGGTTTTGGACCCACTATATGAAAGATAAGCTGCCTTGGCTTATTTTTGTCATGGTGTTGATAATCATTCAGGGCTTCGTTTATCAGCAGTTCTTAGCATTTACTGAAAAAGGCCTTCGTGTGATCTTTGAGGATGGTGCGTTCTGGGATTTGCTCAAGATTTGTGGCTTTGTAATCTTAGCGTTCAGTATGAGAGCGGCCATATCTTATATTACGCCCGTTCTTTCGGTTTGGTTAGCCAGCGATGCTGTATTCAAGCTAAGGTCTCATCTAATAAGCAAAGTTATCCATTTACGGCAAAGCTTCTTTGACACTACCAATCCGGGTGAGCTTATTTTGCGTTTGGTAAATCAAGTGGACGGAGTGAGCGCTTTTGTTGGCCAAACCACTCTAAATGCACTTAGAGACGTGGTTACGATAATTATTATTTCTGGGTACCTGATTTACAAGTCAGCAATTCTATTTGTTGCTGCTGTTGTAATTCTTCCAATTATCTTCTTTATCCTGAAATCTGTATCAGAGAAAATCAAAAAAATTCAAACTGCATCGGAAAAAGTCTTTGGTGCTTATATGACAAGCATCAATGAAATGTCTGGTGGCATCCGAACGATCAAAATGTCCAATCAGGAAGACACTGAAATATCGCGCATGGTGGAGGCATCAGCAGGTATTAAAGACCTTTCAATCAAACTTCAAAAGGCACAGGCTCTTGTGCTGCCCGGTATTGATCTTTCTTCAGCGTTTGTCTTTGTACTCGTGATTGGTGGTGGTGGGTATATGGTGCTATCCGACGATTTCCAAATGGATGGAGCCTCTATCATTACTTTCATTCTTGGTATGGTCATTATTTTTGATCCTGCGCGAGGCTTATCACAGTTTTTCGCCAAGCTTCAAGCAAGCCTGATTTTGCTCGATAGTATTCGGGTCTTAATGGACACCAAAGGCGAAAAAAGTAATGAAGATGGTAAAATAGCCTTTGCAGAAGATACTGTAGATATATCAATTAACAAGATTTCATTCTCCTATTTTGACGGTACAGATGTATTTGAAGATATGTCCCTCCAATTCAAAAGTGGTGCAAAGACGGCCATTGTTGGCTCTACGGGATCGGGGAAAACCACTATACTCAGCCTGATAACTAGGCTGTACGAAATTTCAGATGGCCAAATAATGTTTAATGGCAAAGATACTCGCGAGTTTACATTGGGATCGATCAGAAACTGTTTTTCTGTAGTCGCCCAAGATATTGTTATATTCAACAAAAGCATCAGAGATAATATTCATTATGCAAAACCCTCTGCTTCGGTTGAAGATGTCGATCAAGCTGCACGTCTTGCCCGGGTTGACGGTCTGATGCATGAACGCGGGGATATCCCTGTTGGGCCAGAAGGTAGTCAATTGTCTGGCGGTCAAAAGCAACGTATTGCAATAGCCAGAGCGTTCCTAAGCCCTGCTCCGGTTTTGATATTGGACGAAGCCACGTCCGCTTTGGATGCATTGACTGAAAAACAGGTAAATGACTCATTTGCGGAACTACAAAAAGGTAAGACGACGATCGTTGTTACGCACAAATTCGCAAGCGTTATTGATGCAGATAAAATCTATGTAATTGAGTCAGGAAAACTTGTCGAAGAGGGAACACATTTGAAATTTATGGCACGCGATAGTCTTTACAAATCTCTGTTTAATGCACAGCTCCGGGATGCGAAGTAGGCGGTGCTGATAGATACCTCCAAATGAACAAGAACCGAGCATGGCAAAGGATGCTTTCGGGGCGCAGGCTCGACCTGCTGGACCCTACTCCAGTTGATATCGAGATCGAAGATATTGCGCATGGGTTAGCATTTGTCGCTCGCTGGAACGGCCAAACGCAAGGCGAGTTCGCATATTCTGTTGCCGAGCATTCCCTACTCGTTGAGGCAATTTTTGCGCGCCTTTGTCCAAATGTGCCTACCAAGTGGTTGTTGGCTGCACTACTACATGACGCACCGGAATATGTCATTGGCGATATGATTTCGCCTGTTAAAGCCGCCGTTGGACCAGGATATGAACTGTTAGACGACAGATTGAGCCGCGCCATTCACATTCGTTTTGGACTGCCTGCCAAAATCCCAGATTCTACCAAAAAGCAGATTAAAAAAGCAGATAAAATAAGTGCTTGGATGGAAGCCACGCAAATCGCAGGATTTAGTCTAGCTGAGGCTGATAAGTTATTTGGCAAATTTGACAGCGTATTGATTGCAGATTTGAAAATTGAACTTCGTCCGCCACTCACGGTTCGCAAAGCCTATGTTGAGCGCCACTATGAACTCTTGGAACTCTTATGACCGTTTGTTTTATTCGGGATGCAACACTTGAGGATGCTGCTGCGCTAACGCTCCTTATTAATCGTATTATCTTGATTGGTGGGACAACTGCCCATTTGTCCCACTTTGATGCTGAGCGGATGCAGGATATTTATATCAAGCCAACACTGGGCATATCTTGCGTGATTGCTGAGATCAAAGGTCATATTGTTGGGTTTCAATCTCTTGAATGGTCCGATCCTGAATGGGCTGGGGCGGATCGCATTGGTACAGACTGGGCTTTTATCGCGAGCTTTGTTGCCCCTGACAATCTTGGCAAAGGAATCGGAAAACGTCTGTTTGAGCACACCAAACAAAGAGCCCTTTCCGCAAGCGTGAATACAATTGATGCGACTATAAGAGCCGATAATGAGTCTGGACTTCGATATTACACGAGATTGGGATTTATAGAGTATGATCGAATTAGTGCCAGTCCGCTGTCAGATGGAACACTTATTGACAGAATTCGAAAAAAAATGCACCTGCTTCCCTAACAATTGCTGAAATATTTGGAATGCTACCCTCCAGAAACAGTACGGTGCAAAAAGATGGGTTTTACGCGAATGCTCTGCCTGTAATAAGATAGCTCAATCCAAGTTTTGCCCCACATATAATCGATATAAGTGCAATAGGGGCGTTGAAAGACAATAATGCCATCGCAGAGAGTCCCTGACCTAATGAACAGCCATAAGCCAGAATTGCGCCAACGCCCATCAGCATGGCCCCGACGATTTGCCTTTGCAGTTCACGCGGATCCTCACAGGCCTCAAGCTTGAAATGGCCCTTCATCAAACTGCCAACCAAAGCTCCAGACCACACGCCACAGACAGAACCCACGCCAAAGCTTGGACTGGTTCCCGAAGATGTCATTAAAAAGAGGATTGTAGAACCGATTGGCGCAGTGAAGCTATATGATACAGGGATCAATCCCGAAAAGCCAGTTTGTGCAATTAAATGTGTGCTAATCCATCCACCTGAAATTGCTATGCCGACAGCAATCGCCCAAAATATGCGTTTTTTGTCTGACCAAAACGATTTTCTCCAAATAGATATCACTAAGATGGCTGACCCTATGAAGCCCCCGATTGCTGGAATGGGAAGTCCAGAAAGAAGGGAAAGGTGTGAAGAAATGCTTCCAGTTCGTACTTGATAGGCAGTTTCTTGCTTCATCCATGATACCGCTTCTGAAAAGGGGCCGGATGCAACTGCATATGCCGTCACTCCCATAACCAGAACGATTACAAACGAGCGTAGATCTCCTCCGCCGAGTCGCGCCAGAGCGCCAAAACCGCAAGTCCCTGCAAATGCCATCCCGACCCCAAACAACAGCCCACCGATAAGGGTGAATAGTGGATTAAACGGAACTCTGAGATAATAACTTTCCTGCAGGATGACCCAATTCAGGGAAATCGCGATATGGACCAATAAAATGGATGTTCCAATAGCCAAGCCCCACATTCTTGCCCTATCGAAGTTCTGCCCATAGATAGCGTCTTCAATCGTTCCTAATGTGCAGAACTGGCTCAGCCTTGCCGATAGCCCAAGCACCAAACCTCCCAGCAGCCCCATAAGTGTCGCAAGAAGTGTCTCCGACATTAGATCAAACAAAGTACTGTATACTTAAATATGCTGGGACATTTATCAGCCCTTGCAGAAAATATCATAAACCACGTCCAATATGCGCGTCGCGCGTTTGTCTGTTAAAGTGTAATAGATCGCCTTGCCCTCGCGCCTGGCTTCAACCAGCCCTTCAAGCCTTAGACGCGATAGTTGCTGGGAAACGGCTGCTTGTCGTGACGACAACAATCGCTCCAGATCGGTGACTGATTTTTCGCCGGATGCCAAGTAACATAATATCATGAGCCGACCCTCATGGCTTATAGCCTTGAGGAATTGCGACGCGGTCATCGCATTATCCATCATGCTATCGATTTCGGACTGAGAAATACTCTCAGATATTACGGGGAGCGCCAATGTTCACCTCTAAAAAGCTATATCGTCCTGGACGGCCTCAATTCCTGCTACCGCGCAGTCTTCGTCTAAAGTGCCACCAGGTGCTCCCGAGACTGCAATTCCTGCTACTAAACTGCCATCTCCATCAAGGACTGGCAAGCCCCCACCGACTGGCATAGCCTTTTCAAGACCACGTATTGCGGAAAGCTCTTTTCCTGCTTGCGTTAAAAGTTCAAGCTCTGAGGTCGCAGTGCGGAAAGTTACCGCTGTCCACGCCTTACGTTCAGTCATTTCAAAGACGTGAACTCCCGCGTATCTATCGCGCAGAAATACTTGTGGAATGCCAAAACGGTCCGTTACCATTACGCCTATCTGAAAGCCTTCATTTCGGCAATACTCCATTGCAACTTGTGCCATTCGTAGAGAATACTCGGGCTTTAAGGCTTTGAATTTAACAAATGGATTTTCTTCTGCATTTGCCGTTGTCGTAGCTAAGAGAGCTAGGATAAAAAATCGTATCATTTTTCGGTTTCCTTATACTTTGGATGTTTCAAAAGTGCTTGGTTTAAAAGCTGCCAAAAAAAGTCTTCGCTTGGATAACCTTCGATCCGTGCAACTTCAACGCCGTCCTCTAATATGATAAAAGTTGGTGTGAAAACGATAGAAGGTTGGAACCGCTTATCGTCCAGTACTTTGTGGATATCTATGCGATGTAGAGGTGCAAATTTCCCTTCTTTGGTTTTTGCATAGATATCACCGATGTCGTCGTCCCATCGTTCGCACCAAACACAGCCTTCTTCAGTGACCATGAGCAATTCTGTTGCTGAGGTGGTCAAAGGAGCAAATAAACCAAATATAAATATAAATTGCTTTAACATAGGAATTTATCCATTGCGGGCTTGAAACATATTAAATAATATGAATGTGTTTGATTGGCAAGGCCGCAGGCATGTTTGAAGTCACACTATTTGGAGCCGCATTTGCAGGGATTTTATCTTTTGTTTCACCTTGCGTGCTACCTATCGTCCCTTTTTATATAAGTTATCTGGCTGGCGTTGGATTGGGTGATTTCAAAGAAGGCACAGAAATAAGCAAAAACGTTCAGCGTCGAGCGATTCTCTCCTCACTCTTTTTTGCCAGCGGCATGGTCACGATTTTCGTGGGGATGGGAGCGACAGCAAGCGCATTTGGCCATTTAGTTCGCGAATGGTTTGGAGTTCTACGCTGGTTTGCGGCAGTGTTGATTATTTTGATGGGCCTACATTTTCTTGGATTTTTGAAAATCAGGGCCCTTAATAGACAATTAAAATGGAAGTTGGATCCACCAAGAACTGTCCGTCGTCAGAGTTTTTGGCACCAAAGGTGGCTTAAACTAAGAGAGATTTTG